>JACUTR010000026.1 GCA_014859735.1 Candidatus Methanophagales archaeon
TAGAGCAGCGGGCTTTTAACCCGTCGGCCGCGGGTTCAAATCCCGTCGAGCCCGTCGTAACATTAGAGCAAATGAAGAAGGGAAAGTTTTCGATACTCGAACATGAGTTAGTGCCCAAGCATGAGATACTGGACGAGAGAGGAGCAGCAGCGCTCCTGGATACGTATAAACTACAAAAGGAACAACTGCCCAAGATCAAGAAATCTGACCCGGTTATAAAGGAGATAAAAGCAGAAGTGGGTGATGTCGTGAGGATAACGCGGAGAAGTAGAACAGCGGGAAAATCTTTATCTTACCGGCTGGTTATAGAATAGGGTGGGTGCAGTATGTTAGACGTGGGTGTTCTTTCAAAAGCATATTTAAAAAGGAAAAAAATAGCACAGCATCAACTTGATTCGTTCAATTACTTCCTCGGGGAGGGCATGCAGAAAGTAGTAGTGGAGCAGTCAGAGATAGTGACCTCCATCGGCGGTGAGGATGAGAGGGGCAAGTATAACCTGGGGGTGAAGTTCGGCAAAATAAGCGTGGGCAATCCTAAAGCTCGGGAAGCAGATGGTTCGTACGAAGAAATCTTTCCCTCACAAGCGAGATTGAGGAATCTAAACTATGCTGCCCCGATCTATTTTCACATGCAGCTCGTGAGAAAATACGAAAACGGCGGGGAAGAGGTAGAGAGTGAGGAGAAAGAAGTTGAAATCGGCGAGATACCCATTATGTTGAAATCAAAGAGATGCAATCTATCTAAAGTGGTTTGTGAGGAGAAGATAGGGAGAACCCTTTCTGACGAGGAATATGAAGAATGGTTGAAAAGAGAAGCTGGTGAAGACCCTCTCGACCCCGGTGGCTATTTCATCATCAATGGTTCAGAGCATGTGATCATCACGCTCGAAGATCTCGCACCAAATAGGCTCTTTGTGAATTTCGAGGAGAAATACGGGAGTAGAAATGTGGTTTCCAAAGTCTTTTCCCTTAAACAAGGATTCAGAGTCCCGATAAGGGTAGAGATAAGTAAAAAAGACATACTGGAGGTATCGTTCCCCGCAGTGGGACGAAAAATAGAGTTTGTGACACTTATGCGAGCGTTAGGGCTCGAAAGCGGTGAAGAGATACTAAAAGCCGTCTCTGATGACCCTAAGATACAAGAGCACCTCAAAGGAAATATAGAAGAGAGCAAGGTGCTTACCCAGGAAGAAGCGATAGATACCCTTGGTCGTAAAATCGCACCTACGCAGGCACGGGAGTATCGAGAGAAGCGCGTTAATTATATCTTAGACCGCTATTTCCTTCCGCATCTTGATGACAGGATTGCTAAGGCACATTTCCTTGGAAGAATGGCGGAATCATGTTATGAGCTTTATTTAGGAAAGAGAGGCGAGGATGACAAAGATCATTACGCAAATAAGAGATTAAAGCTTGCGGGAGACCTGATGGAAGACCTTTTCAGGGTCTCATTTACAAAACTCGTCCGTGATATGCGGTATCAATTGGAACGTGCACATATGCGAAGCCGGGAACTAAAAATAGCGACTGCAATTCGTTCTGATGTGCTTACGGAACGAATAATGCATGCGCTCGCAACCGGAAACTGGGTGGGGGGTAGAGCTGGTGTCTCGCAACTGTTGGAGCGAAGTAATTATGTCTCGACCGTGAGCCATCTGAGGAGGATAATTTCTCCACTTTCAAGGTCTCAGCCCCATTTTGAAGCTCGTGACTTACATCCGACGCAGTGGGGAAAAATCTGCCCCAGTGAGACGCCAGAAGGTCCAAATTGTGGATTGGTAAAGAATTTTTCACAGCTGGTTGAGATCTCAGTGGGAGTAGTCGAGAGGAGTTTTAAGAACATCTTATACGAACTTGGTGTTATTCCTCCTGCTCGTTCCCTGGCGATAAGTGCCGAAAAGAAGATTCGCGTCTTCGTGAACGGTGACCTCGTTGGGTTCTGCACCGAGCCGAGGGGATTTGTGGACGAGGTGAGAAGGAAGCGAAGGGGAGGAGAGATATCCTCCCAGGTGAACATCGCGTACTATAAGGACGGGAGAGATATCCTCATAAACTCTGATAGGGGAAGAGCAAGAAGACCGGTTATCGTAGTGAAGAATGGTAAGCCGCTGGTTACTGAATTACATATCAGGAAACTGATAGAAGGTGAGATAGATTTTGATGACTTGGTGAAAGAAGGAGTGATCGAGTATCTGGACGCAGAAGAGGAGGAGAATGCACTCATAGCGCTGTACGAATCTGATTTAACAAAAGCAGAGGGAGATGAATATACCCACCTCGAGATAGACCCTTCGTTGATTTTAGGCGTTGTTGCCGGTTTGATACCCTACCCGGACCATAATTCCTCACCCCGTAATACGATGGGTGCCGCTATGCTGAAGCAGTCTTTAGGTCTTTCGACTGCGAATTATAAAGCTCGTGCCGATACCCGACTGCATCTTTTGCATGATCCGCAGAAGCCTTTAGTAAAAACACGAACTGCGGACCTTATTCTCCATGATAAAAGACCCGCAGGGCAGAACTTTGTCGTTGCGGTTTTAAGCTACGAAGGATATAATATGGAAGATGCCTTGATCTTGAATCGAGCTGCAATAGACAGAGGATTAGGCAGGAGTCATTTCTTCAGAACGTACGAAGGGGAGGAGATAAGGTATCCGGGCGGGGAGGAGGACAGATTTGAGATACCGGATATGGAGATTGTAGGGGTGAGGAGTCATGAAGCGTATAAACAACTTGACGAGGACGGTATCATCAATTCAGAGACCGAAGTAGCGCCAAATGATGTGTTGATCGGGAAGACCAGCCCACCGAGGTTTTTAGAAGAGACTACAGAGCTTTTAAGTCCTTTAGAGAGAAGAGATACCTCGATTTGCACCCGCCCCAACGAGCGTGGGGTCGTAGATTCGGTAGATCTCATGGAATCAAGTAGCAACAGACGATTAGTTAAAGTCTCTGTACGCGAGCAGAAGATTCCTGAGATAGGAGATAAGTTCGCATCCCGGCATGGACAGAAAGGGGTTGTCGGATTAATTGTACCGCCTGAAGATCTGCCATTTACGGTAGACGGAATCGTCCCTGATATGATTATAAACCCCCATGCCATTCCCTCAAGGATGACCGTGGGGCACGTGTTGGAGATGATCGGTGCGAAAGCGGGTGCATTAGAGGGGAGATATATAGATGGAACTGCGTTCTTCGGTGAACCAGAAGAAGAGTTAAGAGCGGCACTCGAGCGTGCTGGGTACTCGTCCACCGGGAGAGAACCGATGTGGGATGGGACAACAGGAGAGAAAATAGAGGCTGATGTGTTTATAGGGGTGGCATATTATCAAAAGTTATACCATCTGGTATCAGCTAAGATGCATGCACGTGCGCGAGGACCCGTGCAAATATTGACGAGACAACCTACAGAAGGGAAAGCAAGAGAAGGAGGGCTTCGTTTTGGTGAGATGGAAAGAGATGTCCTCATTGGGTATGGAGCTGCGATATCGCTCAAAGACAGGTTATTGGACGAATCTGACAAGGTTGTCGAGCTGGTATGTGGGAATTGTGGTATGATTGCCTGTCGTGATATAAAGACAGGATCTGTATTTTGTCCAAATTGTGGTGCTGATACCGATATATACCCGGTGGAGATGAGTTATGCATTCAAGCTCCTTCTTGATGAGATGAAAGCGATGTGCATTGCTCCGCGATTGGACTTAGAAGAGGCGGTCTAAAATGAGGGCGAAAAGGATAAAAGGGATAAAATTTGGATTGCTGTCCTCGAAAGAGATAAGAAAGATGAGTGCTTCGAGGATAATAACGCCTGATACTTATGGTGAAGATGGATTTCCGATAGAGCGTGGGTTGGTTAATCAACATATTGGAGTTATTGATCCGGGGCTACGGTGTAAGACCTGCGGCGGTCGGATGGGTGAATGTCCAGGGCATTTCGGGCATATCGATCTCGAGGCACCGGTCATACACATCGGATATGCTAAGTTGATATACCGGATCTTAGCTGCAACATGTAGGAAATGTAGCAGGGTTGTACTGGGAGAAGAAGATCGGAAGAGGTTTTTAGAAGAGATAAAAAGGCAGAAAGAGCGGCAGGCGGATGTAGGCGAAGTGGTGAAGCAGGTATTCAGGGAAGCGGCGAAGAATAGCGTCTGCATGTATTGCGGTGAACCCCAGAACCTCATAAAATATGATAAACCCACCACGTATATAGAAATAGACGAAGGTGGGAAAGAGCGCAGATTAATGCCTACCGATGTAAGAGAGCGGCTTGAACGAATACCAGACGAAGATGTTTTTCTCTTCGGTATGGACCCAGGAAATGCAAGACCTGAGTGGATGGTCCTTACTGTACTGCCAGTTCCTCCAGTAACCGCTAGGCCTTCAATCACATTAGAGAGCGGGCAGCGGAGCGAAGATGACCTTACCCATAAATTGGTGGATATCATACGAATCAATCAACGATTTATGGAGAATAGAGATGCAGGTGCACCGCAGTTAATAATAGAAGACCTATGGGAACTTCTTCAGTACCACGTCAACACCTATTTTGATAACGAAATTCCGGGGGTCCCTCCAGCGCGACATAGGAGCGGTCGACCGCTTAAGACAATTTCACAGCGATTAAAAGGAAAGGAAGGCCGGTTCAGAGGTTCATTATCCGGGAAGCGAGTGAATTTCTCCGCTCGAACGGTTATATCGCCCGATCCCGATATCGAGATCGATGAAGTTGGCGTGCCAGAAGAGATCGCGAAGGAGTTGACAATCACGGTTAATGTGACCGAAAGGAACCTTGATGTGATGCGGGAAACCTTAAAAAGGGGGAAAAAGCATCCGGGTGTGAATTATGTGAGACGGGTAGATGGGAGGAAGATAAAAGTAACAGAGAGCAATTATGAGGCATTAGCAGAGGAATTAGATATTGGATGGAGGGTAGAAAGGCATATCCAGGATGGTGACATTGTGCTCTTCAACAGGCAGCCCTCACTGCATAGATTGAGTATAATGGCGCACTATATGAGGGTAATGCCCGGTAGGACATTCAGATTGAATCCTGCGGTATGTCCACCCTACAATGCGGATTATGACGGCGACGAGATGAACCTGCATGTGTTGCAAACAGAAGAAGCGAGAGCAGAGGCGAAGATACTGATGGAAGTGCAGCGAAACATAATATCACCCCGATTTGGCAGACCGATTATAGGTGGTATCCATGACTACATCACCGGGTTGTTTTTACTCACGAGGGGAGAGAAGAGGTTTGAAAAGGAAAAGGTGCTGGATATCGTGCATAAAATAGATATTGAGGATTTAGGAGAGTATGGAGGAACCGTTGAATCCCCGGTGAGGTCTGAGGTATCAGGTATGGGGTTTGAGGAAGTACGCCTCTCTCCTTATTGGACAGGGAAACAGATATTCAGCATGATATTACCGAAGCACTTGAATTTACAATTCCGGGGAAAGATGTGTGCGAGGTGTATCGAGAGAGGTGAGGAGTGTAAGAAGGAGAATTGTTCACGAGAGGCATATGTCGTAATAAAGGAAGGGAATCTCTTATGCGGTGTAATCGATGAGCGGGCGATAGGCTCGTTCAAGGGAATAATAATTGACAAGATTTTCAGACAATACAGGGAGGAGGTTGCAAAGGTGTTTATCAATAATGTTTCCCGGCTTGCCATTAATTATATCAAACGAACAGGATTCAGCTTCGGTATAAGCGATGAGGATATCCCAAGGGAAGGGAAGGAGCAGATAAGAGAAGAGGCGGTGCACGAAGCTGAGAAGAAAGTCGATGAGCTGATACGAGCGTATGAAGGAGGAGAGCTGGAAACTTTGCCGGGGAGGACCTTGGAGGAGACGCTGGAACTATTGATCATGCAGGAACTTGCTCACGCACGGGATGATTCCGGTATCATTGCAGAGCGGTATCTCAGCATAGAGAACCCCGGTGTACTTATGGCAAAATCAGGGGCGAGGGGATCCATGCTGAATTTAACGCAAATGGCAGCATGTGTCGGTCAACAATCGGTTAGAGGAGAAAGGATAAAGAGGGGATATCAGGGGAGGACGCTGCCACACTTTAAACCGGGCGACCGCAGTGCAGATGCTCATGGCTTCGTAAGGTCTTCTTTCAAGGATGGCTTGTCCCCAACGGAATACTTTTTCCATGCTATTGGGGGTCGGGAAGCATTGGTGGACACGGCGGTTCGTACTTCTCAGAGTGGCTATTTCCAGAGGAGACTGATCAATGCTCTACAGGACCTCGAAGTGAAGTATGACGGAACGGTGAGGGAAACAAAAGGGATCGTTGTGCAATTCAAATATGGCGATGACAGTGTAGATCCTTCAAAAGGCGAATATGGGAAAGTTGTGGACATCGATGAAGTGATAAGAGAAGCGATAGGAGCGGAGAGTAGGAGCTAGCAAGGTGATATGGAGCTAAAGATAGTGGCAGGAGAAAAGGAAGAAGTAACAGAAGAACTCAAGAAGGCTGGGCTCGAAGAAGGGCTAGCAGAGCGTATAAAAGAAGATTTTTTGCCGGCTGAGCTGACGGTTACGTTCGAAGACCTGTTAGAGGTGCCAATAGAGGGGGCATATGCGGAAGATATCATACTGATGCTGGGCAGGGAAGAGAAAGGAGAAGTAAAGCCCGGGGACATAGAGCTCAAAGTGAATAAAAGTGAGTTATCGGATAAAATAAAGGAGGAATTGAAGGAGAAATTAAAGGCGGTAAGGACAAAGCTAACCAGGGAGAAACTGGATGATATTATGAGGAAGGTTGTGGATAAATATGAAAAGGCGAAGGTGGAGCCACGGGAAGCTGTTGGAATAGTTGCCGCGCAGTCCATCGGTGAGCCCGGTACACAGATGACGATGCGTACGTTCCATTACGCTGGTGTGGGTGCTATCTATATAACGCTTGGGTTACCACGAATAATAGAGATCGTGGATGCGAGAAAGAAACTTTCTACGCCGACAATGAAGATAAAGCTGCTTGAAGAGTATGTGGTGGAGCGAAATAAGGCCGAGGAGTTAGCAATGGAGATAGAAGAGACGCACATAAGAGCTATCGGTAAAATTGAGGTCTCCGCAGCGGATATGTCCGTCTGGCTTTCGCTCAATGAGAAGAGATTGGAGGAAAGATATGTAAAAAGAGAGGAAGTGGAGGAGAAGATAAGAGGTATAGGCACGGATGTACTCGTCGAAGTGATGGAAGACCGAAGATTGAGAATACAGAGGAAGAAGCAGTCCTATCATGAGTTGCTGAGGCTTGAAGAGAAAGTTTCAAACACGCTCGTGAAGGGGATAGAAGGAATAAGAAGGGTTTTGGTGCGGAGGGAGTCCAGTGAAGGATATGTGCTCTATACCGAGGGCTCGGAGTTGAAGAAGGTGCTGAGGATTGAGGGTGTCGATTCCACGAGAACCACGACGAACAACATAGCTGAGATAGCGGAGATATTAGGCATAGAAGCAGCTCGGAATGCGATAATAGAGGAGATGATGAGCACCTTAGAGGAGCAAGGGTTGGATGTGGATGCTCGCCATATAACCTTAATTGCAGATGCGATGACGATGGATGGGGAGGTGAAGCAGATAGGGAGGCATGGAATAGCGGGGGAGAAAGCATCAGTCCTCTCACGAGCCGCTTTTGAAGTCACCGTGGACAACCTCTTGGAGGCTGCTATATACGGGGAAAAGGATGAGTTGAGAGGCGTTACAGAGAATGTGATTGTTGGACAACCGATAAAATTAGGAACTGGGGCAGTGGAATTGGTGATGGGGAAATAAATGCATGTGGGGCTCCGCCCCACGACCCCGCAAGCCCTGTAAGGGTTTAATCAAACTACAAAAAGGCAGGGAGCTAAGATAGGAGGAACAGGGATGGCAAAGGCAAAAAAAGGGTTAATTGAGCTCTCAGATGTGAATAGAGAGTTACAAAAGGTTGTAAGCAGCGGTAAGATACTGTTAGGGTCAAAGGAGACGATAAAAGCACTGAGGAGAAGAGGCGCAAAAATTGTCATTCACGCTTCTAATTGTCCAGAAGGGATAAAAAAGGTCTTTAACGATGAGAAAGAAAACGGAGAGATAACCATTTATGAATATCCGGCTAATAGCCTCGAACTTGGACTTGCGTGTGGGAAACCGTATGCTATCGCTTCTTTGTGTATTACCGAGACCGGGGCTTCAGAAATTTTACGGCTTCTGACCCCAAAAGTTTTCTCTAAAAGGAAAATATTGGGTATCAACATAAACCCTTACAGGGTTTTCGGGGTCAACGGGGCGAAGCCCCGTTAAGAGAAAAGTATAGGTGATCAAAACTGACGATAAAGCTGGACACTGAGGGAATAAGGTGCATAGGAATCTTCGAGAGTTTTACCGGTGCGGGGGTCAAGGATTGTCTGGTGGATAACGAAGCAAATAAGGTAATTGTGGTCGTAAAAAAGGGTGACATGGGCTTGGCGATCGGTAAAGGTGGCTCTAACATCAATAAGGTAAAGAAGATGATCAGAAAGGATATAGAGGTCGTGGAACATTCACCAGATCCGAAGGAATTCATAGAGAACTTGCTTCGACCGGCTAATGTGAAGAGTGTGGAGTTGCTGACTACCAATGACAAACTTTGTGCGTACGTGGAGGTTCTCGCGAAACATAAAGGCATCGCAATAGGGAAAAATGGAGAGCGAATAAAGAGGGTAAAATTGCTGGTCAAACGAGACCAGGATATCGATAACGTGATAATAAAATAATTGTGGAGTAAAAAGATATGGGAAGAGGACTATATGCAGCGAGGAAGGTGAAGCAGCGAAGAAAGAAGTTTAGATGGAAGAGCTTGGAGTATGCACGGAGGGCGTTAAAATCAGCTAAAAAAGCAGACCCCTTGGAGGGGGCACACATGTCCAAGGCGATTGTGCTGGAGAAGGTAGGAATAGAGGCGAAGCAGCCGAATTCAGCGATAAGGAAATGTGTCCGTGTTCAGTTGATTAAAAATGGTAAACAGGTGACTGCTTTTTGCCCTGGTGATGGTGCAATAAAGTTTATAGACGAGCATGACGAGGTATTGATCGAAGGTATAGGCGGAAGAAAAGGGAGGTCGTATGGGGACCTCTCGGGTGTGCGGTTTAAGGTGGTGGCGGTAAACGACATTTCATTGAATGAACTGGTAAGAGGGAGAAAGGAGAAGGTTTTGAGGTGAGGGTGATGGCACTAGCAATGCATTATGATAAGCTATTTGATAAATGGGACGTCTCAGAAGTGAAGATAGGGGGCATAGGCATGGAGCAGCATATCAGTCTCAAGCCGGTGTCCGCGCTGCATAGTGGGGGAAGACAGGCGAAACAGCAGTTTGGTGAATCGGAGATTTGTATTGTAGAGCGACTTATTAACAACTTAATGCGGACAGAGAAGAACACGGGGAAGAAACTGAAGACCTATAAGATCGTTGAAACCGCTTTTGATCTGATATACGAAGCCACGGGTGAAAATCCGCTCCAAGTGCTCGTGTATGCGCTTCAAAACGCAGGACCGAGAGAAGAAACAATCAGGTTGAGATTTGGTGGCATCTTAGTTCCCAAAGCCGTGGACGTCTCTTCACAGAGGAGGGTAAATGAAGCGCTTCGCTTCATTGCGCAGGGTGTACAAAAATGCTCCTTTAAGAGCAAGAAGAGCGTAGAGCGGTGCCTTGCTGATGAGCTCATGGCAGCGGCTAAAAACATGAAGTGCTACTCAATAAGCAAGAAGGAGGAGAAGGAGAGGATAGCAAGGTCGGCGAGGTAATGAGGCTTTAGATTGAATGGTTCGTTGTGAACTTTTAGCTTTTTATATAAGAAGAGGATATAGTGGTAATTAAGTGGTGTGGAGGATTAAAGCGTCCTTTCTCACGAAGAAAGCGATTTTTCTTCGCATCACGAAATAAAAAGCGAAAGGAAGTAGAAATGGAGGTTTTGTAAGGTATGCACTATAGTGGAGAAAGAAGGGGATTTAGTTCCCCTATAAACGTTGGCGAGACCTACGACGTAAAGATAGAGGACACAGGAAGAGAAGGCGATGGAATAGCTCGAGTAGAGGGATTTGTGGTATTCGTGCCCAACACGAAGAAAGGGGAAAGTGTGAAGATACGAGTAACGAAGGTATCGAGGAGAGTTGCATTTGCAGAAGTAGTTGCGGAATGAGTATTCATTACTGTGGGGCTCTGCCCCATGTAGGGGCTCCGCCCCTACCACCCCGAAAACCCTGTAAGGGCTTATAATATACTACATCGTTAATGCTATAGCTTTCCTATAGCATTCCCTTTTTTATTTTTTAGATACATATTTATTCAAATATACGAACTTCCTATGAGATATGAGTTAAGAGGTATGAGCAATGGCAGAAGAACTATCGGGGAACATAAAAAAGGTATATGATGCGATGGTAAAGATCGGTGCAATGAATGAGAGCAAATCAAAAGGGATAGAGGATATTGTAAGAGAAGCGAGGATTCCGAAGGGTGTGGTAGCGAACAGCTTAACTGAGTTGATGAAGAAGAGAATAGTGAAGCGGAAAGTGGGAGAAAAGACAGCGAAATACTATATCCTGTAAGTTAGTATCGATTATACCGCTCTATTTTAGAGGGGTTATTATGATATGATCGGTGAGGATGGAATACTGATTGTGATTGAGGGATTAGATGGGGCGGGGTTATCAACACAGGCAGCGCTTTTAGCGGAGTACTTGAGGGGCAAAAACAAGAAGGTTCTGTTGACCAAGGAACCAACCTCTTTACCGATTGGCAAGCTGATTAAATCTATTCTTACTCGTAACCACGAGGTATCGTTGTTAGCGTTGCAGTTGCTGTTCGCAGCGGATCGGGCAGAGCATTTAGAGAAGGAGATTGAACCTGCGTTGAGGACGAATACTATCGTCATCTCAGACCGATATATCCTCTCATCCTTAGCTTTTGGGTCTGTGGATAACGACGTCGAGTTTTTAAAGCAGATCAATGCACGATTTAGACGGCCTGACCTTACGGTTATCATTGATACACCGCCAAAGGTTTGTTTGGAGCGGATAAAAAAAAACAGAGACAACATCGAACTGTTTGAGGAGGAGCAGAGGTTGGAAAAAGTCAGGAAACAGTTTTTAGCACTTAAAAATTACTTTGACAATACGGTTATTAGAGCTGGCGATAGAGAAAAGGAGAAGGTTTCACAGGATATACGAGAAGTGGTAGACTTATGAATTCAGCCTAAATCTATACAATCCGTCTTTGCTTCTCGTCAACCACACCCAACTGCGAGACCCGAACGCCGACCAATCGTACTCTCTTCTCTTTCCACACCTCTTTTCCGGTACTAAATTCCGTTAACGGGGCTTCGCCCCGTTGACCCCGAAAACCCTGTAAGGGTTTAATCAACTCCTTCGCCGCTTTCTTGAGCGTGTGAAGGTCAGAATGAAAGGATGGAAGTGTCTTAGCCCGTGTGTGGACGGTGAAGTCGTCAAACTTGACTTTTATCGCGACTGTTTTGAAGACAAAACCTTCCGCTAACAGTTGCTCGTGAACGTCTTCCGCTAACTCATCAATATACCGGTTTATCAGGTCCGGGTCTTTTGTGTGCTCATCCAGTGTTCTCTCTCTGCTTAACGATTTCCGCTCCCCTTTTTCCTCCACTTCGCTCTCGTCTATCCCGTTTGCAACCAGATGAAGTCGCCATCCATATTTACCAAATCGAGCTACGAGTTTTTGCACATCGCAGCTCGCAAGTTGGCTTATCCTCTCGATGCCCATCTTGGTTAATATCTCCTCGGTCTTTGGACCAACGCCCGGAATCATGTTCACCGGTAAGGGGGCTAAGAAATCTCGTCCATTCTCTTCTTCCACCACGGTCAGACCATCTGGTTTTACAAAAGCCGATGCGATCTTTGCGATTATCTTATTTGGCGCGATGCCAATTGAAGACGTCAACCCCTCCTTATCCCGTATCTCTCTTTTTATCGCTTCTGCATAGGCTCGCGCCTCGTTCCAGTCGTGCACTTTCGTGCTGATGTCGAGATAAGCCTCATCAATGCTCACCTGCTCAAATTTGTCAGCGTAGTTCCTCAAAATCCGCATTATTGCCGCGGATACCTTTTTGTATAACGCCATATTCACGGGTAGAAACGTCGCAGTGGGGCAAAGTTCGTATGCCTTTGAGAGTGACATTGCCGAGTGAATGCCATACGCTCTCGCCTCGTATGAGCAGGTGCTTACAACGCCTCTCAGTTTCCGAGTACGTTCTCCCGGTGTTGTTTCTGCTAACGGGGCTTCGCCCCGTTGACCCCGAAAACCCTGTAAGGGTTTATTTGGCGGGATTCTACCACCTACGATAACGGGCAAGCCCTTCAGTTTCGGGTTCTCTCTCACTTCTACTGCTGAGAAGTAACTGTCCATGTCCACATGGAGTATGACCCTCATCACTTTTACGCTCTCTTATACCATTTAACGATCCTGAAAATAACGAACGAAAGAATGAGCGTCACGGCAACCCCTACAACTTTCATTGTTATACCAGGTGCGCCTTCTTCACTTTCTGCTTCTCCTTCTGCTTCTCCTTTCACCGACGCGTTCCAATCATGGAAGAAAACATCCTCATAAAACGATGCTATCTCCTCGCTCTCTACTCTTACACCTGCCTCCCGGTTATGAATAGAATTGGCGTTCCAGTTCAGCGATGTTATAATTACGACTTTGCCATCCACGATTAATCCTTTGGTGTGCAGTTTGATTAATCCCAACGAGTCCAAATCCACCAATTTCGCTTCTAAGTTCAAATTCTCTTCGCTCGCTACCTTATTCATCCATGCTACTGCTTCGTCATTGTCATTCCACGCATCTAAATTATAATCGTTGGAATCCAGGAGCACGTTAACTTCGCATCCCCTTCTCGCGGCTTCTATCAAAGCGGTAATAAAGGGATTGGCTTCTTCACCCCAGAATCTGCCGGCTGAGAACTGCTGCACGGAAATACTTTCTTCTGCGCTATTTATCACACCCAATATCGTCTCATTACTCAGTGCGGCGTCTGGTGCTAACACCGGAATCACGGTGAGATTGCAGGTTACGGTCCACGGCTCGAAAGCCGGCACGTAAGAGCCCTGTGGTATCGTTCTGCTCATGAAAAAACCACTTGGTTCTAAGTCCTTCATCTCTGGTACGAACTCTTTACCTCGGTAGAAATCCTCAAAGAATACGGCTTTGAAGTAATTCGCAACATTTTCATTTCGTATCACGATACCCCAGCCGCGGTTTCCAAACGAGTTGTTAGATGGGACACCCGTGTTCTTCCAGTTTTCCGTCATTACGATAACCGTTTTATCATCAACGACGGCATATTTAGCGTGATTTAAGAACGGGTCGTGGGAAAGACGAACTGTTCCTCCTCTTTCCGCTATCTCTTTCGCAATATACCGCTCTTCATCAGTGATTCCACCAACAGGACTGCCTTCGAGCAGCAGACACACATTCACGCCCCGATTCAAGGCATCCACAACAATGTCCATGAGGTAAGGACTTTCAAATTGGTACAGGTTGAGGTACAATGAGGAGGAGGCATGTTCCATCTCCTGTTGCAGAACGAAGAAAGTACAATCAGGCGAGACAAAAGCGGTAACATTGCTGTACAGGAAGAATTTCTCCGGTGCGTGGTAAGAACTGCCAAAGGGAAGAGTAAGCCAGTCTTCGCACTGATTCGTGTCTTGGATACCCTTCCGTCTCAAGATCATTTTCTCTCTCGGCTTCTTTAAAGGCTCGCCGAACCAACCAGCCCCCTCGTAGGAGGAGTCACCGTATATCACGACATCCACTTCTCTTCCATTTTTATCGTGCAGTATTACCTCATCACCGGTATTGCGCAACGCAAATGCTCTCCCCTGGGTCTGCATTTGACTAACCTTTGGATCAGAATCCGAGCCGTATTCAAAATCAGGATAAATGGCTTTTCCTGCCAGGGTCATCTGCTCTACGAATGCCGAAGCGTTTCTCGTTACGTATAAGGTTTGATTTTGGGAGACTTCAAAAGGAGGGAATATGATTGTTCCTTCATGATCTGTTATGCTCCAGCCTTCGATATTAACAGGATGAGCGCAGGGGTTGGTTATCGTAACGTATTCGTCCAGCTCGTTTTTCGTAGCGGTGTCTGGATAGACTTCGGTTATGATCAATGTTGGTGGTGCGGTTTTACCAGAAGCGGTGTAAGCGCAGGATTGGTGTATTGAGATTAAAAGGAGAGCGAGTATAAGCACTGGCACTAAGCATTTAAATGCCACTTTTTCCCTCATTTTTCTACTCACTTAAAGTTCGCTGTTTCTTTGCGGTTGTTTCTCTTCTCGAGTGAAACGCAGAGCTGAGTAACCTATATTATATTCCGCAGTTTATAAAAACCTATTCACGTATGGAAAGCAAATGCCTCATTACCACTTAAAACGGCTTCAGCCTGTTACGGTAGTATTGGTGGAACAACTGCTCAGCCATTTTTATTGGCACGGGATATCTCAGTCTGAACTCGCGCATCACCTCTTCTCTATCCGCTTTCGTCAGTCCTATTCTCAAAACCTCCAGGACTTTCTCTTCAATCTTCTCGCTCGCGCATTTCCATTTCGGGACCTCGATGGTCATGCAAAAATCGTTCTCGGTGAATTTACGCCTCAGAATAGGTGCGATAGATCCGATGAGAATCCCCTCGTCCAAGTCAATAAAATGAGGAACTCCTGCCTTTTTCACTCGTTCAGGATCAGTTAAGCGTGAATATGACGGTTTTTCATACGCGTGCAGCTCGAAGTAAAAACGTGGCTTGTATTTCTGGATGAGGAGAAGCAGCTTCATACCTTCGTTGCTCTGGTAGTATTCCTCGGCTAAAACGCCGATGTATCTGCGGTTTTCGACCAAACTGGGGATAATTATAGCTTCTCCTACGTATATCTCCTCCTGCGCCAAACGCTCAAGAATAGGTGCGGTGTACCGACCTTCGTTTCCGTGCAGACCCCCGACGAAGAGCTTTGCCAGTCCTTCCTCAGGGTACGTAAGTCGGTACAACTTCACGCCATAATCGTCGAGTTCTTCAAGGCCCATTTCTCTTTAGAAAAATGAAATCCGCTGTTAAAATTATCTTGTTTCTTTAGCCATTCTTTCTAATAAAGTTTCTTTTGGTAAAGCTTTTCTTTTCTAAAGAAAAGGTTTGTTTACAGTAAATCCAGATGCTTTGTGACCTTATCTATCTCTTCAGCACGTGCCGGGCCTATTCCTAACGCAGTCACCGTCCCCGGTGGTATCTCGGTCAGCCCGGCATCTTCTACAATGGCACACGGCAATCCCAGCTTTTCAGCAGCATCCTTTACGCCGTATAGTTCTTCAAGGCTCTGTACTTTCAGCACAACCTTCTTCTGCCCTTGCTGCTTCCAGTTCTTTCTATCCTGCACCGGAGCACGTTCGTAGCTGACCAGGGCAGCATGAGCGGCTTGTGCTGCCGCTTTACCTCTTGAAAGCTTCAAATCATCCCGTATAACGATGCACTGCTTATATTCCTTTTGCGGTTTGCTGAGTATCTTTCGCATTTTGCTCCTCTTTTAATTTTTCACTTTTTCACTCATTTATAAAAAGAAGGTAATCAATTTTAGCACTTTTAAGATAAAATCAAAAGTGATGATCATTTTTTGAGATATGATATGTGCGTGCTGGGATAGTATTTAAAAGAAGTAAAAATAAAAGCACCTAACATAATCTTAATAGCGGAGAATCAGAGAGCACATGAAAATGGAAAAGAAATACAGACCGGAGATAATAGAGCGGAAGTGTCTGGAGAACTGGGACGATTCGCTCTACTATTTCACGGCATCTTCGGATAAGCCATCATACATTATTGATACGCCACCACCGTACCCTACGGGTGATTTCCACATTGGCAATGCTTTGAACTGGTGTTACATTGATTTTATCGCTCGTTATAAGCGAATGCGGGGTTATAACGTGATGTTTCCGCAGGGATGGGACTGTCACGGACTGCCGACCGAGGTGAAAGTAGAGGAGAAGTATGGTATATCCAAGCATCAGATAAGCAGGCAGGAGTTTCGAGCGTTGTGCAAACAACTGATGCGGGCGAACATAGCGCAGATGAAGAGCATGATGAAGAAGCTGGGCATGTCAATAGACTGGAGCACGGAGTTTGTTACGATGGAGGACCGTTACAAACGATATACGCAACTCTCGTTCTTAAAAATGTATCATGATGGGTTAATATATCAAGCGGAACATCCAGTGAACTGGTGTCCCCGCTGTGAGACTGCGATAGCCTTTGCCGAGGTAGAATATGAGGATAGAGATGCCCATTTGAATTATATACGCTTCAAGAAGGTAGGAGCAGAAAGAGAACCGGAGTATGTAGAAATAGCAACGACGAGACCAGAGCTGCTGGCGAGTTGTGTTGCGGTAGCCGTGCATCCTGATGACGAACGGTATAACGATATCGGAGGAAAAGAGCTGGCGGTTCCGATATTTGGACATACCGTGAAGGTATATGAAGATGAAAGTGTGGATCGCGCGTTTGGAACCGGTGTAGTAATGATCTGCACATTTGGTGATCGGCAAGATGTGAGATGGTGGACAGTGCATAATCTTCCTTTAATTGCTTCATTAGACGAACGGGGGCGGATGACCGAAGTGGTACGGGGATATGCGGGACTCAGCGTAACAGAATGCAAAGAGAGGATAATCGAAGATTTGGAGGCACAAGGGCTGCTCACGAAGCGTGAACAGATACCGCAAAACGTGGGTGTTTGTTGGCGATGTAAAACCCCCATCGAGATCATTTCTACACGACAGTGGTTTGTGCGTGTGAGCCATGCTGAGATAATACAAGCCTCGGAGGAAATAACATGGTATCCTGAGCATTTCTCCATCAGACTGAAAAACTGGGTTGAATCTATGGAATGGGACTGGTGTATATCCCGCCAGCGGATTTTCAGCGTGCCTATTCCGGTTTGGTATTGCAAGCGATGTGGTGCCGTTAAAGTGGCCTCTGAAGATGAGCTACCCGTGGACCCACTGATGACGAGCCCGAAAGCGCCGTGTGATAACTGCGGCAGCACCGAATTTGAAGGAGAGAAAGATGTGTTAGACACCTGGATGGACTCATCACTCAGCGCTCTTTGGGTTGCAAAATGGAATCTTAATGCGGGAGAACCATCAGGAATCGGATTCCCCGTAGAACTGAGACCGCAGGGGCATGACATTATAAGAACATGGGCTTTTTACACCATCCTGCGCTCGCTTGCGCTTGCCAACTCAATACCATGGCATACGATCTTAATAAACGGGATGGTATTGGGCGAGGATGGGTATAAGATGAGCAAATCACGAAATAATATTATTTCGCCAGATACAGTGATACAAGAACATGGTGCGGATGCATTCAGACAGTGGGCGGCAATTGGAGGTGCGGTAGGTTCAGACGTCCAGTTCAGATGGAAGGATATAGTAGCCGCGAGTAAATTTATGCAAAAACTGTGGAGCATTCTCAGATTCTCTATGATTCACCTTTCAGATTACCAATACAAGGAAGGAGCGGCAACTCTATGCGTTGTTGATAAATGGCTGCTCTCCAAACTGAACAAGCTCATTCGTTCGGTGACGGACGCGATGGAAAACTACAAGTTCGACGAGGCGATGAAGGATCTACGAGCGTTTGCATGGAACGTGCTTGCCGATGATTACATTGAACTGGCAAAGTCACGGTTATATGGCCGGTCAGGCGATGAAGGAAAAGAATCCGCCAGATATGCATTGTATGTAACTATAGAGGCGCTATCTAAGCTGCTTGCACCGTTTATCCCTTTTTATGCCGAAGAGATGTATTCCTACCTCGAAAAGGAAAGGAGTGTGCATAGGGCGCCCTGGCCAGAGGTAAAGCCTGATCTGATCGATTTAGAAGCGGAAAGGAAAGGTGACTTGATCGCTGATATCGTCCGAGCCGTCAGAAGATACAAGTCTGAGCAGGGTATTCCCTTAAACGCACCTTTAGGTAAACTGGAGATATACACCGATGATTTGGATACCGAAGATATAGAGAATGCAACAGCAATGAAGGTGGAACTCTGCAAAGGTGTGCGTGAGATTAAAAGTGGTGGCAATATCCTTGATGTTCATGGCACGGAAGTGAGGATAATTAAAGGGTAAAAGGTAAGATTAAAATATGGTAAAAGGAAGAGTAGCGAAGAAAGAGAAGAAAAAAGAGAAGAAAGGAGGGGGTAGAGGAGAAGAGCGTGGACTTATGTCCTCTGCCGGATTGATGCGCTATTACGATGTTGAGGAATCTGCGGTGAAGCTATCGCCGAAGACGATACTGCTCATAGGCGTGTTTATTGCGGTCGTGATAATCGGGCTGGAGGTATATTTCGGTGTCTGGCCACCACCGTGAGGTACATAACCAATGCAGCGGCGTGGCGTGAGCATGATGGATATAAGCGAAAAAGAAGATGTCGAACGAGTAGCGGTAGCATCTGGCAGAATAAAATTGAAAGATAGCACGGTGGAGAAGATAAAAAGTGGGAGTATCAAGAAGGGCGATGTGCTCGGGTGTGCGGAAATTGCCGCGATATTAGCGGTGAAAAGAACGCCAGAGATAATTCCGCTCTGCCACCAAATACGTATCGAAAGCGTGAAGGTTGAATTCACGATGGGTGATGCGGAGATAACAGCGACGGTATCGGTGAAATCCGTGGGTAAAACAGGGGTGGAGATGGATGCACTTCATGGGTTATCAGTGGCGTTGCTGACGATCTGGGACATGGTGAAATCGGTGGAGAAGGACGAAACAGGAAATTATCCGCATACCCGGATAGAGGGAATAAAAGTGGATAAGAAGGAGAAGCACGTACTATCAGATTAGAAGCAAACACCGTTTAAGTCGGACTAGCACCCGTGCCTTCAGGGAAGTCTGAAGTGGTTAGAATTAGAGAACTGCTGGAAAGCTCATCGAGGAAAGGATAGCGGCTCACTCGGATGCACCCTTTTTATTGTATTGCTTTCCCGTCGGGTCTTATACCCGTGGTTATGGTGGAGTGTCGGGTTGTATTTTAAAACTTTTTATAGAATAAAATTATAATATTAATCGCCCATGCCACGAGGAGCTTCAAAGATACATTCACCTCCCTTTATAACTCCCCCGAAAAAGGTGATGGCATCACCATTGCGGCCATCAGGGTTATTTCAATCGGTGATTTCGGCATGGGCAATCCTCGGGAGTTAGGCTAGGCTAATATATAGCCAGCGCGAATCAATCAATATTTATTAGACTTGTTGCTAATTAAAGGCAATCTTCACTAAGAGACTTTTAAATAGGA
>JACUTR010000027.1 GCA_014859735.1 Candidatus Methanophagales archaeon
TCGTTAAAGCTCCTGAGTATTTTTATCAGCCGTTCAACCGGTACTTCTCCCTCCCGTAACAGAAGAGAGAGGATCGCTTTCTCCAATGATACCATGATTCGATATTGCCCCTGTTCTTATATAAATATAAATAAATTATCGGCCGCTAACGTAATGTTATACATACATATTCATGTTATTTAAGCTTTTCGATTTTTCAAAAATAGTAAATCATGAAAAGAAAGAGGGGGCTATCACCAAATATGACAGCAATAGCTAAGAAAGGGAGATTAGTGGAAGATCAAGCTGGAACGGTGCTGCTCGTTAACGAGAATGAACACGCTTTCCGAGCAGATGAATCGGTTATAGCGATCTGGCAGATGTGTGACGGGACAAGAACAGAAGAGGATATATGCACAATCGTAACAGAACAAACCGATATGACAACAGAGGATGCCGAAAAGGTTGTATCTGAGATCATTGGTAAGTTACGAAAAGTTGAGCTGGTGGTATAATAGACCAAAACAATTGCGGACTATCCTTCTCTTTTGGCAGCCGAAGGGTCATCGCATTCCAAACCAGGTAATCTTTATATAGAACTATACATATTGAAAAATAATGGTGTATGAAAAATGGCTCAACAGTTAGGTGGAACACCCGTATTGGTCTTAAAGGAAGGTAGTGAGCGAACAAGAGGAAGAGACGCACAGAGCAGGAACATTCTTGCAGCAAAGACCATTGCTGCCGCAGTCAAGTCTACGCTTGGACCGAAAGGGATGGACAAGATGATGGTCGATTCTATGGGCAACGTTGTTATAACAAATGACGGGGCGACGATACTAAAGGAGATGGAGATAGATCATCCGGCGGCGAAGATGATGGTGGAGATAGCAAAGACGCAAGATGACGAGGTGGGCGATGGCACAACGACCGCAGTGGTCATTGCAGGTGAGTTGCTGAAGAAAGCGGAGGATCTATTGGAACAAGGTGTGCACCCGACGTTGACTGCATCAGGGTACCGATTAGCAGCGGAGAAAGCGTATGAGATATTACAGAGCAGAGCAGCGGACATTTCGCCAGCCGATACAGATACGCTCAAGAAGATAGCAATGACTTCGATGACGGGAAAAGGGGCTGAAGTTGTAAAAGAGCTGCTAACCAATCTTGCGGTGGATGCAGTGAGAATGATAGCAGAAAAAGGGGTGAAGAAGATAGACGTTGAGCACGTAAAGCTGGAGAAGAAACCGGGCGGAAGTACGGAAGACACGATGTTAATAAAAGGTATGCTGATAGACAAGGGGAGAGTGCACCCGGGAATGCCAAAGCGCGTGGAGAATGCGAAGATCGCACTCGTAAATTCCGCTCTGGAGATAGAGAAGACCGAGGTAGATGCAAAAATAGAGATTACTTCGCCAGACCAGATGAAATCGTTCTTGGATGAGGAAGAGAGAATGCTGGAGGAGATGGTGAAGGCGGTGAAAGAAAGCGGAGCTGAGGTGCTGTTCTGTCAGAAGGGGATAGATGACCTGGCGCAGCATTATCTTGCCAAAAAAGGCATATTAGCAGTGAAACGGGTAAACGAGAGTGATATGAAGAAGCTCGCGTCTGCCACTGGGGGCAAGGTATTAACAACCGTGGAAGAGATCAGACCAGAAGACCTTGGAGAAGCAGGAGTGGTTGAAGAAAAGAAGGTAGGGGGTGAGGAGATGATCTTCGTGGAGAACTGCCAGAATCCGAAATCCGTATCCATACTGCTTCGAGGAGGAACAGAGCATGTGGTGGATGAGTTAGAGCGTGGGATGAACGATGCGCTCCGGGTGACCGCTTGTGCGCTGGAGGAGGGCAAGTATGTAGCTGGAGGAGGAGCTGCAGAGATAGAATTAGCGCTCAAACTGCGTGATTATGCCTCACGTGTGGGAGGCAGAGAACAACTGGCAATACAGGCTTTTGCTGATGCTATTGAGGTCATTCCGCGGGCACTTGCTGAGAATGCCGGTTTGGATCCTATAGATATGCTCGTTGCACTCCGATCTGCGCATGAAGCTGGGGAGACATATGCTGGTCTGGACGTATTCAAAGGAGAACCAACAGACATGCTGAAAACAGGTGTCATTGAACCTCTAAGGGTGAAGACGCAGGCTTTAAGTTCGGCAACAGAATCAGCGACCATGATCCTGAGGATAGACGATGTAATTGCATCGAGTGCTGAAAAGCCACCAGCAGAAGGAATGCCCCCGGGAGGTGGTTATCCCGGTATGGGAATGGGAGGAGAATATTAAGTTTTATTTTTTCCCCTCTTTGTTTCTCGCCTCATCACTTGACCTTATTCAAATACCGCAATGTTCCAATAGCGGGGGATGGATTCGAACCATCGATCTCCGGGTTATGAGCCCGACGGGATCTCCTAACTACCCTACCCCGCTCTCCTGACTGTAGCGCTTCCATCTTTATAGGTATTTCATAATAGAGACGAGTTCATATAAAAATAGGTCTTGGATATCAAAAAGCATTTAGAATTAAGAAAATTAGGAGATTATATCTTTCCCCTGGCTTCTCTACCCATGCGGGTCTTTGTTATTTACTTCTTGCATTTCATATAAAAAATTTTTTTGACATACGAGATGTTTTTATATACCTGGTTCAAATAAGGATACATGACAAAAATCGAAGATAAGTTAGTAAAGGAAGCGCATGTGCTCTTGCACCCGATAAGGTTCAGGATCGTGGAGCTGCTTGCTGAGAAGTCGATGCACATCAATGAGATAAGCAAAGCGATGGGCGAAGAGAGGCGAATCGTTTCTTACCATCTGCAAACTCTGGAGGAATATGGTTTCGTGAACAGTAAGTACGAGATATCTGAAAACCCAAAGTCAAAGGGAAGGGCGCTCAGGAAATACTGGGTGACCGGGAAAGTGGAGGAAGTGATTTCAGAGCTTAAAAATATCTGATTTATGTATGTGCCGAATAGCAGGCGTTTTTAATAACGAGAAATCAGTAGAGCTGGTGATAACGGCTTTAGACGCGTTGAAAGTTCGAGAAGATGCTGGTTTCTGGCTATGCACCGAGTACGGTGAGTCTTATGCACCGGACTTGCAAGAACTAAAACAGAGTCCAACGCTGAGGCTGGGGGGTAAAAATTGCATTGCATGCTGTTCCTGTAACCCTCTTCTCTTACGCGAGAGGGTAAAAAACCGGCTTGTGGCAGATGCCGAGATATATAACCTGGATGAGGTAAAAGAGAAATACCCGATTGCGGAAGAAACCAGCCCTGAAGTGCTTTCCAAGTTGGTAGAGAAGGAAGTTTCTTTTGGTAAAGCTTTTCTTTCTAAGAAAAGGTTTGACGGTGCTTATGCATGTGCGTACTGGGTACGAGATGATGCGCATGGTGGTGAAGTGTATATAGCACGTGATATAATAGGATTGAAACCTGTTTGTTTCGCGCATACCGATGGATTTGCATTTGCTTCTGAGAGAAGAGCATTAGACGCAATGGGCCATCCATATGCAATCGAGCTCGATCCGAGAATCCTCTTGCGATATAATATAGCGGAAGACCGGGTGAGTTTCGTAAAAAGAGAGTTCTTCTATGAGGTACCCGAGCTAACGAAGGAGAAGGAGAAGATAAAAGCAGAGTTGCTAAACTTGCTGCGAGCAAGTATTTCGAGGAGGATACCTCTGGAGGAGAAGTTTGGCGTACTCTTTTCCGGAGGTTTGGATTCCACGCTTATCGCTTATCTCTGCAAGGATTTGGGTGCTGATTTCGTTTGTTATACCGTAGCAGTGGAAGATCCTGAGATGAAAGAAGCGGAAGATTTGGAATATGCGAAGTGTATTGCTTCTGAGTTGGGGTTGCGGTTGAAAGTAAAGAAGATAAGGGTTGAAGACATTGAGCGCTATCTCAAAGAAGTTGTTCCTCTGATTGACGATACGAACGCCATAAAAATAAGCGTGGCTGTGCCGTTATATCTCGCATGCGAGCTGGCGAAAGAGGATGGTATAAAAACGGTTTTATATGGGCTCGGCACAGAGGAGCTATTCGCAGGATACGAGCGGCATAAACGAGTGAGAATGGAGAATGTGAATAGAGAATGTCTGGCCGGTCTCTTGGGGATGCACGAACAGGACCTTTACCGGGATGATATGGTGGCGAAGTCGCAGGGGATTTCGCTGCGGGCACCCTTTTTGGCTCCGGAAGTTGTGGCTTATGCACTGAAAATCCCCGCGGCGTATAAGTTGTCTGACGATGAGAATAAGGTAATTTTAAGGGAGATAGCACGAAACTTTGGCCTGGAAAAGGTCGCACGCAGAAAAAAACGGGCCGTGCAGTATGGCTCAAATGTGGTGAAGGCGATAGAGAGATTAGCTAAGAGAAAAGGATATCGGTATACACGGGATTATCTGAGGACTTTTTACCCTTCGCGAGCTATAAAGTTGGGTTGCCTGTTCAGCTCTGGTAAGGATAGTGCCTACGCACTCTGGCTCATGCAGAAGGCGGGCTATCCCGTGGAATGTTTAATCAGCATAAAAAGCCGAAATCCCGAATCGTATATGTTCCACACACCTGCCGTTGAGTTGGTGGAGCTGCAAGCCGAAGCGATTGGCTTGCCACTCGTTACGAAGGAGACCGAGGGCGAGAAGGAGAAGGAACTGGAGGATCTGCGAGCGGCTTTAAAAGAAGCAAAAATGAGATATGGGATAGAGGGAGTTATAACCGGTGCTTTATGGAGTGCTTATCAAAAAGAACGAATAGAACGAATTGCGATGGAAGAAGGCCTCACAGTGTTCTCCCCGTTATGGCATATCAATCAGGAAACCGAGCTCCGACTCATAGTATCCAATTTCGAGGTGATTTTCACGGGGATCGGTGCGTATGGTCTGGACAGAAGCTGGCTGGGGAGGAAGATAACACTGGAGGATGTTGACCGCCTGGTGGAATTGAGCAAAAGTAAACCCTTACAGGGTTTTCGGGGTCAACGGGGCGGAGCCCCGTTAATCGTGAAGCGTGCTGATCGATCGCTGCGAACATTTGGAGGGCTGAACATAGCAGGAGAAGGGGGGGAATTTGAATCGTTGGTGGTGGATGGTCCTCCATTCAAGAAAAGGCTCGTTATAGTGGAAAGCGAGATACTCGAGGAGGATGAGAATACCGCACGATTAGTGGTGAAGGAGGCGAAGTTGGTGGAAGAGCAGGTTTAGCTTTCTTATGTAAGCCTGATTTTCAGTTCATCACAGCACCCCTTTATATAAAATGAAGAGCATAAAATATAATCAATGCGTGGAGAAGAGACAGAAGCAGAGAGGAGAAGAAGGTGGATCGAACGAGAAGCTGCGAAAACGCAGCCGAAGACCATGAGATGTTCAAAGTGCGGTAAAGAAGTGGATGAATATATGGAGATAGCAGGGCGAGTCCTTTGCGTCGACTGCTTTCTCCTCGAGGAGAATGAAGAACGTGGTGCAATGAGAATGCCTGGTGAAGGTAGTGGTGGAGGATAAGAAGAAGTGGAAGACAAGAAATATGAATTACGGATCCCCCGGGGTATAACGACGGGTATCGTATTTGAAGCCGCAGGGATATTCGAGCTCGAAGTAGATCAAGAAGAGGCCTCAGTTGATGATGCCTTTGATATGACTACCGGGTTGCCGATAAAGGATTATGTGCCTCAGATAGTGCTAAGGGGTGATTCCCAGGAGAAATTGTTAGCCGCACGGGAATTCATATACAAGAAGCATGAGGAATGGATAGAGAATTTAGAGAAGTGGCGTGAGATGCGCCGTGAGCAAATTAGAAGAAAAATACGGCCCCGATAACGATAAAGTAGTTAGAGCTCATCGACTTAACTCGCCTGCATAGAGCCATTTATCGAAATACCCGTCACTATCCTTATTCTCTTTTATTTCCCCCGCAAAAGTATCCTTTAGGATCTCGTACACAATTCCCGCTTCTTCTTCATTCGATACCGTGAATAAAACCTTACCTTTACTTTTTAAGATTTTATAAACTTCTCTTAGCACCTTTTCCCAGTTAAAGCGCTCAAAATGGGTGAGCTTGCCAACCATAAAGCCAAAGACCACGTCAAACTCTTTACCAAAGAAGGCTGAAAGAAGTGAACAATCCAATACGATGCTCTTCCTGGGGTCTAATACACCCTCCTCTAATCCTTTGCAAATGTCACATTTGTTTATATCAATAGTGAGGGGAGCAATACCCAATTCGTGCAGTGCACGGGTAGCGCCACCATTGCCACAGCCAATCTCAAGGGCCTTTATATCTTCCTCTACATCTATGCGATTTTCTCTCAAAAATTCGCTGAGCACCTTCTTCAATACCTCGATCCTACTCCGGGGATAAAAGCTCTCCTCCTTTAAATCGCACTCACAAAATAACCGATTCACCAATCCAACGGAATAAAATTCAATCACCCCTTCATGAAAGTGGTCCCTCCTAACCGCTACTTCTCCTTCCTTAGCTCCTTTTATCCTGCGTGCGAGGAGCTTGAATTCTTCCTTCTTTGTCCTATCTGCTATGACATCAGTAAAGATAATCCAGAAATCCAGATCTCTATCACGCACCGCAATGCCAATCAACTCGTTTCTCTCATCATATATCCTCACCGCTTCGAGCACATCTTCTTCTTTGACCTTCCCCATATACTCGAGCGTTCTGCCTATCCACCTCTGCCCCGCATAACTCTCTTCCACCAGCATAACATCATCGATCCCCAATAAATCGCTCAGTTCCATTTTATTGGAGTTCCCGGAGGCACATCTTTACTTTACTTACGATCTCGTTCAGGTTCTCTTGTGGGACACTCTCATGCCTGACAATGCCGGTTACGATCTCCACGACTTTCCCCGGTGTTTCTCCCTCTTTCAATCTCGTGCTCACGCCTATATCTTCAAAATCTCTAAATGTTACGGGCGATTGACACAGAACGATAGCGGGGATATTCACCCGCTGCAAAATAAACCGCACTTTGTAGATGAAATGCTGTTTCACGTTACCGTGATGGAGTACAGCGAGCTTATGCCGCCCGATTATCTCGATTTCCCTTTGCTCCAATCCAAAGACCGTGCCATGCCCCCCTCTGATTGGTGAATCCGCGGGCGTTCCATCCCCGGCGTTCAATATTAATACACTCGCGTGAATACCCCGGTCCCTTAATTCGGTGGTTATTTCACATACCGGCTTGGGCACATGCCTCACGCCGGGGGACATCCCAACTACTATTATATCGTTCTTCCACGCTTTCGAAAAGGTCCCTCGCTGTGCAAAGCCACCACCTAACCCAAGCCCCTGCCCCTTTCTACATGCTACCTGCTGGGTCTCTCTTCCTACCGCCATCTTACAAAATCCCAATACCTCTAATATTATCTCTTCTTCTTTAACACCAGTATATCTGGTCTTGGCGGAGCTTTAGACCCCGCAAACTCCCGTTTGCACCGCTCACACAATTCTCTTGTGGTAAGCACAACGACCTCTTCACTCCCCGGTAATTTCCTCGCGTAGATGAACTCGGGCTTTACACCAACAGACCCGCTTATTTCTTCCAGGATCACGTTTATCTTCTCCGTAAACACCGCTACATCATCGCTCCTCAGTCCTCTCAGGTCCGCTGCAAAGCCCACACAGCCACATACCATCCCGAATACCTTCGCCTCGGGCACGAATATGTTTCCTACCAGTTTTCTGAGCTCGTCTTCAAGCCTTCTCCTACCTTCTATTAGCTCTCCTTTCACTTTTTTATTACTCCCAAAACGTTATTTGTCAGTTCAGTGCAATACCCGCATTCATCACATATCTTTTTGCAGTTCTTCCATTGCTTTATACTCCCTTCCAAGAGGGCGTTATCCACGTAAAAGGTATACCTAAGTTCCGAAGGGCAATCAAGAAGCTCAAGCAGGTTACCCTTGAACGATCTCTGTGCATAAGCCTCCATACAAGCTATTATCCAGTTCAGCGCATTTGCCCTCCCTGAGATCTTGAAATCTGCTATGCCGAGCGACTCGTATTCCTTCATGTCCTCAGGCCTTATCCATGGCGACCGTATGATTTGCGAGGGGTCTCTCACCCTGATGGATATGCACTTATCAAAATAGTAGTCGCTGAAGATGTTCATGGGTAGAGCCCGTGGATTCAGGAGAGAAGAGCGCGTGGAGGTCACGTGGGAGAAGAGGTTGAAATGCGCGTGCCGAAACGGACACGCATAGAGACAGCCTTCATTCACGAGAAGCCTGATGCCGCAGGTAACCGCCTTCGTTATTGCCGCTAAAACCGCAAAGTTCCGGTTTATGTTTGTATCCATCGTGATTGTATCAGCACCAAGATCCTCGAAGAATTCTGCACGTTGAGGGGAATTGATATGCGCTATGCATGAAACAACCTTCTCCATCGGGAAATCCCTTAAGAGCTCAATGAGATATGGCTCTGCCACGGTAACGCCATCAACACCAGCCTTGTTCAGTTGCTCAAAGTACCACATAAGCTTCTTATACCCTTCAAACGTCAGGTGAGAGCCACCCAGACAAGAGGGATTTACCACGATGTTCAGCTTGAGGTGGTGCTGATGTGCATACGCAGTTTGTTCCTTTATCTCTTCAATACGTGCCGCATGCAGGGTCGCTCTACCGCTTCCCATAACGTCCGGCGAGCCCGCCATGTAAATCTCGTCTACTTCATCCAGGCCCTCTGCCTCTTTGACTTCGATTATCTCCTGCAACGCGGAGAAATGCCCGGGGTGCGGAACGATCAATCTCATTTGAGATACGTCAATGCCTCCTTCGTGAGTGTATCGCAATATCCACAGTCGTTACATAGCTTCTTGCATGCCTTCCATTGGTCTATACTCCCGTCAAGCTTCTCATTCTCTATGTAAAACATGTACCTGAGTATTTGAGGGCAATCCAGGATATCGAGCACGTTGCCTTTGAACGACCTCTGAGAATAAATCTGCATACAATCGATTATCCAATTCACGGTCTTTGTCCTTCCGGAAAGCTTGAAGTCCTTTATTCCGATAGCTTCGTATTCTTTGAGGTCCTCAGGTCTTATCCACGCCGACTTGATTATCTGTGTGGGATCTCTCACGCGGATGGATAGGCACTTATCAAAATAGAAGTCCGGAGCGAATAGTGGAGTGCGAGGTTGATCTAAACTGCTGAGATGCGATGCGAGATTGTAATGCGAATACCTGAAAGGACACCTATAAAGACAGCCTTCATTCACGATCACCCTTATCTCACAATTGACCGCCTTTACTATCCCGCTCAAGAGGTCGAAGTGGCGATTGATGTTCGTGTCAACCGTTATTACATCAGCGCCGAGCTCTTCGAAGAATTTTGCACGTTGTGGCGCATCAACGTATGCTAAACAAGATACAATGGTCTTCATTGGGAAATCACGGAGAAGTTCCATGAGGTATGGCTCTGCCACCGTAACGGCGTCGACACCTGCCTTGTTCAGTTCCGCAAAGTACCACGCAAACATCTTATAGCCCTCGAAAGAGAGATGATGGCCGCCAGCACAGGTGGCATTCATCACGAGGTTCATTTTTATGCCGTGCTGATGCGCATATTCGGTTTGTTCCCGTATCTCATCAAGAAGGGGCGCATGCAGCACACCTCTTCCACTCCCCATAACGTCCGGCGAGCCACCCATGAAGACCTCTTCCACATCGTTCAAGCCCTCCCTTTCCTTGACCTCTATGATCTCCTGCAACGCGGAGAAATGGCCTGGATGCGGAATTGTTAATCTCGCCATTGCTTTATCTTACTATAAGCCCCGAGTTATTAAAGATTTTGCGATTTTAATCTGAATATCCCTGTAGCCTGAAAGAGGAAGACAAAAAATCAAAAAAGAGAAAAAAAGGGGATAAATAAAAAAAATATGCCCCGAACGCTTATGCTATGCGGTCATTTTGAGAGCGGGATGTGGCTCCTGCGGTTCGATCTCGTGTTCCGCCCGGTTCGCCTCTGAAACGATCATATCGATCATCCCACAGAGCGGGAAGACCACCGGTGCATTCTCGATTGGCCCATAGAGCACGAAATCCATACCGACCAGTATGGGGATGATATTAGAGCCTATGTCACACATGTGGAACACGTCGGCACCCACTCCTTCCCAGCCTTTCGGTCCTTTCGTCGCATGCTCCTTCCGGAATGTCTTTAACCAGGTCCACGCAGAAGGCGCATTGTGAATACCCAGTCCCACCGCAATACCGAATTTCGACTTGACGACGAAGCCTGAAGCAACGGCTGATCCGCATCCTGCACCTATCGGCAACGTGGCCGGGTCGCAGAGCTGTTTCGTTATGCCCAGGTCCTTCGCCAGGTACACCATTCCTTTCTCAAAGGTGCCTGCTCCGGTCTCCAACAGGTCAATCTTACCTGCTACCGTGGAATCTTTCGGATTGAACCCCAGTAAGATAGCTGCTGAGACTTTTGAGTTCTTAATCTCCTCCAGCTCCTTGTCTGAACACGATACGTTGATCGAATTGTAGACCGCTTTGTCTGACAGTCCCACTTCATCAGAATACTTGAGCCCTGCAATCTTCGCCTCTGCTACCGTTGAATCGATCAAGAAAGGTAGATCACTTACACCGGTGCAGAACGCGATCTCTTTCTCCATCGCCTCGGTCGATTCTGAGAAGATCTGTATCATTGCCGGATTTCCTGTCAGGTCAGACATCTCTTCCTGCTTCTTCAATACTTCTTCCGCTTTTTTCTTGTCAAATATCCCTTTCTCCGCGTCCTCGACCAGATAATGCTTTGCGTAGAATATCGTGCCTGCAAGAACGGTCGCGATCTCTCCGGGCTGTCCTCCAACCTTCACTCCCCCGATGTCATATATCTCCTGTTTCCTATCAAATACAAACATTTCTCCTATCCTCCTTTTATGCTATCAGGAACATCACATACGTGAATAGTCCTAGCAACGCTCCGTACAAAAGACCAAGAGTAAGCCCTATCTTCTCTCCCTGTCGTTGCCAGAGCTCGCCAGCGACAAATTCCACTGTTTGATCCATCGCATTGATTCGCTCCAAGAGTTTGATATGCTCTACTGGCGTTACTGCCATAGGAACCACGAGTTCCTTCTCCTCTACTCCCTTCACTTCCTCTGCTTTTTCCTCTTCTCCCATTTCTTATCTCTCCTCTCCTCTCTTCTCTTCTCTTTTCGCCTCGCTCAAATCAAGAGTTTCAGACCTACGAGAAGGAAACTCAGGAATAGCCCGATTGCCAGACCTTTTACAAAGCCGACCCATAGACCTGCTGCGAACCGCGAATCACGACCGATCATCGTTATAAAGTGCCTGAGGTCCTCTATTCGCGCGGTTATCACCGCGGTTTCAGGTGTTTGTTGTACTACTTTCTGTGGTGGCATTTAGATCACCCCCAGGATAAGTGGCAGGAGGAAGATAAATGCGCCTATCAGCCCCGCCATGAGGCCAAGAAGGCCATTTTTCGAGAGTGCTGAGGTCAACTTCTGGTCACGTGCAAGTAACTGCGACTTGTATTTGATTTCCGCCGCGGCACGGTCTATGACAGCCATGTAAGGAGACGCAGGCCTGGCCAACGGCATTTCCAGCACCGCTGCCGCTGCTTCTTCCGCGCCACCCAATTTCACGACCATCGGATCTTCGGGAAATGCTCCCGGATCCTTGGCTGTAAGCTCTTTGACCTTCGCATTCAGCTGCCCATAATCCTCTACACCCATCATGTCTATAACATCCACTATCTGCTTTCTAAATCGTGCGACCGCTGCTTCCGGTAGATTCTCGATGAAGGGAATCGCCCCTTTGGTTCCTATTATCTTTCGCGTCGCCGGGTCGATACCATTCTTCCAGAAGGCTATCAGTGATTCGCCGCTCAAGTGCCCTGGAACTTCCGCACCTGCCGCAATGAGAAACCGTATGTTTGAGTTTGAGACAACGTTCGCGACCATCTTCTCTATCCCGATGTTCTCTGTTTTATCCGGCCCCTGTATCGCGACACCTTTCAAATGCTCGATGTGGAAATACGAGCCATTTGAGGAGATTGCCACACAACTCTGCGGATCACCAACTTCATAGTCGCCCGTGACCAATGGCCATCCATCCGGAACTTCTTTCTTTTCTGCCATCTTTATGCACCTCCTAAGGCTAAGAAGAGCAGTGCTACCGCTAATACTCCAAAGGTAACCCCGAGCATGAAAAATGTCATGAAGCCTGCTTTACTGATCACTCCTTCCCTGCGCGGCTGCGCTGCCTTGAAACTCGTTGTGGGGTCAAGGATATTTAAGAGGTCGTCCACTGAGGCTTCCAGAACCTGTATTTGCTCTTCGATCGGTGCGAGATTCACCTTGTAGAACCCTGGTTTGCTCATTCCTACAATGAGCGTGTCTGAATCAATAACCACCCCATACTTCTCATTTATTACCAACATGGTCTCTTTTCTCCTCCCTTTATCTATCCTATCGTCTTGATCAATCCTGTTCCAACGGTCGCATAGCACTCTTTCATACACGCCTTGATGAATCGCCTGTAGAACACAACCCATACAATCACGCCAAAGACGATCAATGCGATCGGGTCCCACAGTCCGAATGGAGAGGTCCCGAGTACGATCATTGCAAATCCCAGTATGATGCTGATCAACCCTGAAATCTCCAAAGAAAGCATCAGCGTCCTTTCTCTTCGCTCGTCTGGTCCGAGACATGCATTGTATGGATGGAACATTCCCATACAAGAGAGGATGAACATAAATGCTATGACACCCGTATCCATGACCTGGTCTACCACCGCATCAAACCTCAGCGATCCGGTCACGATGGAAAACTGGAGGAGGATTACAAGTGTCCCTGCCATTCCTAGTTCCATCATCGCACGCTCTAAACGCGGAATTTTCATTGCTATGAACTTCTCATTGTTCGAAAAGTAGCCTGAGACTAAGCCAATACCGCCCATAAAAAGAACACCGATTAACACCGCTGGATAAAATATACCTTCTACGCTGCCATATCGTGCGAAGGCGAGCCCCATGAGCGCTCCAATGACGCCATAACCGATCCCCAACACGCCTATGGAGGGAACGCCAGTCCCTAATCCATATTTCGACGTCTTTCGAACCGAATCTGCCCCCCAGACGAAGGCTAAGAGCATCCCCACGGCTTTTATCACCGCTGGCAACCCTGTAAATATGGTTATAATCGCGGCAAGTATGCCCGCGATCAATCCCAGCTCGGTCTCTGCAAACGGGAATTTGAACGATAACCCCTTCTTCGGCGCGGTTACCTCTTCTTCCTCCACTACTGCTGGTGTTACCGTCATTTTAAATACCTCCTTGTGGTAAGCCTATTGTTGCGAGCAAGACGACGATACCGGCAAGCACTGAGATCGCAAGAGATGAGACAAGCGCTTTTGGCAGTCTCTTGAACTTCGGGTCATACAACCCTTCTGTCGTTCCTCGTATGTTATACGCTGCGAGTATCGCGTTGGCTAGAAAGATGGAAAGTGCTGCGATCGCTGCCGTGACGTATGTGAAGTTCGCGTAGAAAAGCAACGCGAAATACATGAGTCCACCGCCGAACCCGCCAACAAAACCACCCATGGTCCCCGAGATAAAGACCACATTGGGAACCCCATGACCATCGGTTTGGGGTGTCTTGTACGGTGTCTGAGGTTCCTTTGTTATCGGATCAACTGCTACTCTGCCTGAAACGGGCACGATACCACAACCAAACACGTACATGATATTCGCCATGAACATGACCACCGTGATCATGATCGCCGCACCAACCGCACCAGAGATCGCCACAAGCCAAATATTGTTGCTGAACGAGGATACTGTAGACGAGGTGAATAATCCCGTCATTACCGCTCCGAACATGAGCTGGACTGTCCCTGTTGCGACCCCTGTCGCGGTGCCCATTGCCGCCGGTGCACCGCCCACTGGTAAGAGATGCGCGCCTAAACTTGCCAGCAAACCGCCAATCACTACATATCCCACTATCAAAATCATTTCTGGTTCTAATGCCATTTTATCACCTCACGCTCCTACAAACGGTCCATATTTCTTTCTCACCCATCTCACGAACACCATGTTCCCCACTAACAACGCCGCTATGATGAAGAGTCCGACGACGATACCCCAGACCGCGGACATGTTCCCGGCCGCTGTAGCGAAATGCACGTCTGGCACAAAAGGCAGATCTGCTGGTAAGACCGGTAAAAATCTCGCGAGCTCCATCCCTATGAGCGTTCGATAGTTCTCAAAGAGGATGATGAGTCCGAAGGTCAGCCCGGTGCATGGCCCACCAAATTTGGCGCAGAACCCCACAATGTCCTTCTGTGTCCGTACACCGCACTCTGCGTATCTGGTGATCTTACCGTGGTAAACGACTCGCTTCCCTTCGCCAAACGGTCTGTCCTGGAACTCGCGCTCCGTTCCATAGTGAATGTCACCGGTAGAGGATCCTATTGCGCCCACGGTAATCCCCCAGATGAACGCGAGCAGTGGCAGGGCGAACGGGTGGTTCAATCGTGGATCCCCCGCCAGAGTCCCCAAATTGCTCTGTATGTATGCGATGCTCGTGATACAGAACGTCGTCATGAAGCCGTGCGTTGCAATGGGGAGCAGATGCCCGTAGAGCACATCGAGATAGATGGGCTGCTCGAACCGTTTCTGTCCCGCCGTCCTGCCGCAATGCGCGGTGATCGAAAATATGATATGGATCATTGCCGCAACTGCCACACCCAAGGGTATTGCTACTACTGCTGCCTTCCATTTCGCATCGGGAACTATAGGTTCGAGCTTCTGCAACAGTATCCATGCGGTCGTTCCTGCGACGGTACAATACATCGCGTTTGATAAGGGCTCACCTGAGATCGCTTTGTTAAAGAACCGATGAACCTGCCCCACCTGAGCCGCCAGTTGCACCTGCGAATTCGGATTGCTCTGAGATCCAACGTCTGACTCCAAGTCCTCGAACGTGCATGCAATAAACGCCAAGAACGCAATCACTAACATCCATGCAAATAGCAACTCTACTACTAGCATGAAGAGAAGTAATAGACGAGCCTTTATAAAGCTTTCTATTTTTCTCCGCGGAAGAGCTAAAGGCTCGCTTGGGTGAGAAAAAACCAAACTATTTATTACGATGTCATCTTTTATACCTTAATGGAGAGCAGGGGAGAAGGAGCACTAATGGGCTTATTTGAGAGACACCATCCAAAAATACTGATAACAAAAAAGGTCAATTACTCAGACTTATATTTCCAATTACGGCTCTCTCGAGGGGACCTCTCACTAAAGCCGATTTTTATCGTGGCAAGTGTTGAACTTGGAAACAGCACCACCAAAGCTATCCTGACGGCTACGGATCTGAAGAGTGGGCGAACGTATATCCTTGATAAGGCATTAAAAATGACACGAGACGCTCTTTCGCCACGCAATGCCTTCTGCCGTACCATCAGTATGGTAGACCTCTCTAAGAACTCTATTGCGGACTTGGTGAAAAATACGCTGCAGGAAGCTGCACGGTCCGCAGGAATAACCATCGAGGATTTGCATTTCGTCGTGCGCTCCACCGGTGTGACTGCGTGTTTCTCTAAGGTTGAGGAGGTCGAAGGAGTAATAAAAGCACTGGCAAAAGGATGCATTCTCGCTGGTGTACCACCCCGGAAGATGATCTCTCCTATGCTGATCGAGAATATCACACCAGACTTGAGGGCGTTTTCTCGGATGACCAGGACTTATTTCGACGGCGCGGTGACCGGAAACATCCCACCAGGAGGCGAGTCAATTGTGGGGAATGAGATGGAGGGAGAGCTTGTTACTGCGGGACTCAAAGAGGCTGCTAAATGGCTGGATGTTGATTACCGAAGCCCTGTTTCATCGCTTGATTTTGGCACGACCCTCGCAGGTCGAATAACCGATGACAAAGTACCATACGCCTGCATTACCGGGAGCTTTTGCGGCTTAGCGGGCGCAATACCAGATGCCATTGTAGCCAAGGTAGTGAAGATTGACTTCCCTTCAGTGCTCGATTTAGCAAGGAGGAGTACACAGTGGAAGAGAATAAAAAGGGAGGTAGTGAAAGGATATGTAGATGATATATTAAGGCAGGTACGCATAGATACGATAAAAGGTGACCGCACGAGAGTAGGAGGAGTTCCTGTGAATGTAGATGCAGCCGAGAAAAATGGCGTGGTGTTAATTGGCGTTGATGCGGGTGATAACCTCTCAAATCTGCCTAAAATAGCTGATATTGGTGCAGAGCTTGTGAAAGAGGAGGGAGAGCGGTATATCATCCCCGTAATAGATGAGATAGCGGCGTGTATAGTGGAAGGTCTGGTGGGGAGAGCGAAGGAAGAAGGGTTACTTCTGCCTAACACAAAGATTGGGATAACCGGGAGAGCGGGAATAACGGGTAAGAAGCCCGAACTCATATTGGATAAATTGAGCCACTTATTTGGAAGGAATATGGATAACGAGGTAATATTTGCAGACGATGCGCTGGCGAGAGGTGCAGCAGTCCTTGGGAGGTGCATGCATCAGTTTGGTACCGCGGGGAATCCGATAGGCGGCGTTCAAGGTCATGGTTGTGTGTATGGCCAGCGGGTAAAACTGCAGAAGAAAATACCTATAAATTCGGCTGCTGTGATGTAGATTATAGGTAGGGTGTCGAGATGGAGGTAAAAGTCGAAGGTGGAGACGACTTCGCAAATACATCGTACGGAAAAATCTGTCAAGATACATTCCGGGATTTAGGGGTGAGGACCAGTATAGACCATACGTACCTCTATATCGACCCGAAGGAGCCGGTCTTTCTTATCTCGGTTAAGATCGGACGGGTGGCAAGTCCTCTAAAGGTACGCGATGTTACACAACCAGAGATAGATAAGTTAAAGATAACTGATGAGAAATTTGCACCGAAAATACTCGCCGTGCTCTGGGATAAATATGGGGCGCGAGTCCACCAGATAGGCAGATTAGAGATAGGCTTAAAAGTAGATGAGAGAGAAGCGGAGGCAGTAAAAGAGTTGGTTGTCTACGATCCCCGAGAGGATTTGATACCGCGGATCTTAGATGGGATAGATAGGATCTTACCTGAAGGTGCACGGGTGCGGTATCCCATTCCATCACCTCGAAGAATAACGATTATCGCGTCGGAGAATCCGATAGGAGAAGAGTGGAAGAAGAAAGCTGAGGAACTAGTACGTGTTTTGGGGGACGATGTATAAAATAATGATGTTCGAGGGAGGGGTGTATAAGTTCAACGAACTGAGGGAGCTCATAGAGGATATAGGGGGGTTTATAGTACAAGAGTTGGTGATGCAGACCGATACCATACTGCACATGGCATTCCCTGAAGAGGAGGAGCGCGAGATACGGAATAAAGTAAAAGAACTGGGTGGGAAGTTAATCGATTTACCCCTCGCTGGAACGGAAATTGTGGTGGTAACGCCGTCTCTCGGGAAACATCACGCGGTTAATCCGCTTTGTGATATCGGAGAATATCTGAGGCGGAAAGGCGCGATTACCAATATGATGGGGTTAGCGAGAGGAGTGGGAAAGAGGATTGCACAGATAACCGCAGAAGAGAAGATGATAATGGAGGAATGCGATGCCGTGGTATTTGTATTCGGCAATTTAAAGGAGTGTATGGCGGAGAAGGCGAAGATATTCGACGCGGTCAATGTGCCTTATCTGATAGTAGGAGGACCGCCTGACCTCGAGTTAGAACATTATCTGGGTGGGATAGGAAGAAGAACTGATAGGATGCGGAGAAAAGAGGAGTTTGATACGTTAGAAGCAATGGCGTCCAAATTGGGAGAGATTCTGGATGAGAGAAGGAAAGAAGTAGAGGAAGACCCGTTAGCAGCCTCTCCCTTGTTTATAAAGGAATTAATCGAGCTGGTTATGCCTCCAAAAGCGGGCGAGGATTTACCCATCATCATCCACTTAGATGGTTTACGGGTGATTATAGATGAGGAGGAGGTGGCGAGGATAAGGGACATCGAGGGGGGTAAGAAGAAACTTTCTGAGATTTGTGAGATAAAAAAATCGTTGTATAGAGGTTATCTGCTCAAGATTCTCCCTGAAGCGGTAACCGGGAGTGTATTTTAACCAGAGAGACCCCCCCATTTCCAGTGGAATCACGAACTTCACCCTATCTCGGGATAGTCGCAACAAACTTATCTATGCTGGTGTATACCACATTACCCACAACAATAACATCTGCATATCGTTTCATCTCGACCGCGTCCTGCTGCGATTCGATTCCCCCACCGTAGAATAACGATGCTTTGTTTAACGATTCACTGACTCTTTTTACAACGGTGGGGTCGCCATAGGCACCGCTATATTCAATGTAGATAATCGGAAGACCGAGATATCTCTCTGCATATTGTGCATACGCGATGACCTCATCGGTGGCTAAGTCGGTCTTTGATTTGGTCACCTGCGCTACTGCGGATTCCGGATTCATGACGATATACGCCTCTGGTATAACTTTTTCCCAGTTAATTGATTGCTTCATTATCCAATCCTTATGCTTACCTATAATCCAATCCACATCGCTCGCATTGAGGACCAAAGGCACGAAGATATAATCCACCTCATCATACAAGACCACATCAGGAGTAACAGGCTCCAAGATTTTCGGGATTTTATAGCTCTTCAAAAGAGAGATAAGCTGGTATGTGTTTTGAGTGGTGATATTTTGAGTCCCTGAGATCATAATGGCATCAGTCCCACTCTCCACGATGATATCCAAAACATCTGGTGAGATATGCTTGTCCGGATCGAGTTTGGTGATATGGGTCCAATTTTTCCACGGGATTATCTTCACACTCATCACATCTAATTTGCCGCTTCCTTCTTATTTTATTCCGTCGCCGTGTATTAAATTAATGTGAGAAGAGAAGAGAAGAGAAGAGAAGAGATAATCAACGGTACTACTCCAAAAGGC
>JACUTR010000120.1 GCA_014859735.1 Candidatus Methanophagales archaeon
TGTTAATTAAGCATTGGGGAGATACGTATAGTATAGGTCATATGGCACTATTTCTTATTTTAGTAATGATACTATGTAAAAAGATGGCCGAACTTGACCCCGCACTATTTGATAATCTCTTGCAGAATAGAAATCACCTTATCCAGCTCCTCTTTGCGGATGACCAACGGCGGTACTAACCGTATTACTTTATCAGCGGTACAATTGATCAAAATTCTTCTGTCAAGCGCTTTCTCCACTAGTTCACTGCAGGGCTTCGTTAATTCTATCCCGATCATCAGCCCTTTTCCCCGTATCTCCTTCACCTGTGGACTGGACTCCAACCCGTTTTCCGCATCTCGAACCTTCTCCATGAAATATTCACCGAGCTCTCGTGACCTCTCCACGAGCTTTTCCCCCTCTATTACGCTTATAGACGCCAATGCGGTAGCGCATGCCAGCGGATTGCCGCCAAACGTTGATGCATGCTCGCCGGATTCAAATTCTATCCCCTCTTTTGCAAGCATAGCTCCTATTGGAAAACCAGCGCCCATCGCCTTTGCAACCGTCATTATATCAGGCTCTACACCGTCATGGTCCTTGCCAAACCATCTCCCGGTGCGACCGAACCCGGTCTGTATCTCATCCAAAATTAACAAAACATTTTCTTCCGTGCATATCTCCCGCACTGCTTTCACATAGCCCGCTGAAGGGACCCGTACACCACTTTCGCCTTGAATAGGCTCTAAGATAACCGCAGCCGTTTCCTCATCGAGTACCTTTCTAATCGCCTCTGCATCGTTGTATCGCACGAATTTCACCCCTTTCAGTAGTAACGGTTCAAATGCGCTCCTGAATTTGGTCCCGAACGTTACACTCAAAGAACCAAGTGTTCGGCCATGAAAACTGCCCTCCGCAGCTATAAACGTATGCCTTCCTGTTACTTTACGTGCCAACTTCAGTGCCGCTTCAATGCTTTCCGCACCCGAATTACAGAAAAAAACTTTGTTCATACCGCTGAGTTCGGATAGCTTCTCTGCAAGCTTTACCTGCGGCTCGGTGTAATATAAATTCGAAACGTGCATGAGCTTCTCCGCTTGCTCTTGTATCGCGCTCACCACCTCGGGATGGCAATACCCAACTGCGTTTACCGCAATCCCACCAACGCAATCGATATACTCGTTTCCAAAGAAGTCCCTTACTATCGCTCCTTTCCCCTCCTTTAGTACTATTCGTGGTCTTTTGTACGTTTGCATGAGGTATCGCTTCTCTTTCTCAAAAACCTCCTCAGGGGACGAAAACATTTTAGTTTTACCGCCTCATACTCATAGATCTCTCTCGCAGCTCTTTTATCCCCTTTGCAATCCCGGTTACAATCTCCGCTTTTCTTTTGAGCACGCTTTTGGTCACCAGCACTCTACCACTTTTTTCCCAATGCGTCTTCGGATATGCTTTCTCTTTCTCCACCTCGGGCTCCAGGTTGAGCGCCCTCGCAACCTTCTCTATTTCCTCTACCTTTGGTGATTTCACCGCATCTTTTCTCGGTACGATTCTCCCCTCACTTCGTGTCTTCCCTGCGGCCAAATAAGCAGGCCAGATGACTATCTTTTCCGCCATTTTCGTTTTTACTTTATCTTCTTCGTAATTGCTTACTAAAGGAAAAAAGGGATTTAACATCCCATACCTTTTAATCTCTATCTAAAATATTACCCTTTAATATAAAATGCCAGTGGTAGAAGGGAAAGAGATACGAGCATCTGTTCCTGCTAAGGTGATTCTCTTTGGTGAGCATTTTGTAGTGTATGGGAAGCGAGCGTTAGCGGCTGCGATAAACCGTCGGCTTGCGGTACAGGTTTCGAGCCGAGAAAAAAGAGGATATCACATAAAGATAGAGGATATTCCTACGTTTGGCCTGGAGCTGGATTTAGAAGTTGGCAACGATGAAAAAAGAAAAGTGCGACCTTACAAAGATTATGGCACTGCAGCAAAAGCACTTGGGTATGTCAGAAGCTCAATCGAGTATCTTGAAGAGCGGTATGGAATAGGAAATGAAGGAGTGGAGATAGAAATAAAGTCAGAGATACCGCTTTCTGCGGGGTTGGGGTCTTCAGCGGCTACCTGTGTTGCTACCATCGCGGCACTCAAAGCATATTTTGGCGTAAAGGGTGATGTAGAAGGGATAAGAAGTGATGCGCACAATATTGAGAAGATAGTTCAAGGCGCGGCGAGCCCTATTGACACCGCAATCTCAACGTATGGCGGATACGTGTTAGTAGAGCGAAACGAAGTGAAGCGATTGCATTTAGCAGAATTGGATTTGATTGTGGGGTGTGTCGGAAGCATCCCGTTGAGTATGGACACCACAAAAGCATCTGAGCTAGGATTGAAGACCAAAACGATTGTGGAGGGCGTTAAGAATCGAAGAGCGATTTTTACGAGCATATTTGATCCCATTTTCGATGCCGCGGATGAACTAACGGCACGGGCAATCCAGGCGATGGAGGACAATGATTTGGTGAATGTGGGCGCGCTGATGAATATAAATCACGGTCTGCTGGATGCGATAGGGGTCGTTCCGAGACGATTGAGTGAGCTCGTGAAGATAGCGCAGGATTTGGGTGCCTTGGGTGCAAAGGTAACAGGAGCAGGAGGATTGGATGAGATGGGTGGTGTGGGTTCTGTTCTGGTACTGCCCGGTGAGTCTGGGGATCGAATAAAAGCTGCGATGGCAATTGCAGATGCACTGGTGATGGATGTGAAAACTGGTGGTGAGGGTTTAAAAATCACACATCCTACCTCACCCTAACATCTTCGTCATGCATCCTGCAATCAGTCCACCGATTGCTTCATCCATAAACACACCCAATCGCCCTAATATACCCGGTTTCCGCGTATCGTAATAGACGAAATTGAAATACGCTCTTTTCCCACGATATACTCCGCGATGTCGATCCCGAAAAACAGGTGTCGGGGTGAGCAAATCACGAACACGCGCAATAAGACGTGATTCCGGCTTTAGAGCAGCGCGACAAAATCATCCACAGTTAAACCCGCGAGTTTGATAAGCTTTCTGAGTGTGCCCCTATCGAGTTCCTTATGGTTTGGAACGGAGAGTGTAACTTCAGAGCCAGTTT
>JACUTR010000028.1 GCA_014859735.1 Candidatus Methanophagales archaeon
GAGAAGATAAAAAAACTGTCTGCGGGCATACCAAGAGTTATCATATCAATGGAAAAGGAGATTACTGTATCCTTCTCCACCTCTTCGTACCCACCTCAATCTTTGGATGTTGTGCCGCAACGGATTGTTGAGGAGATTGTCAGAAAATCAGTAGAACCACTCATATTGACATTTCTACGTAAACCTATTTCAGGCTACGATATTCTTAAGGAGATAAACAATAGATACCATGTGTTACTTCCACGGGCGAGAGTATATTCAACGTTATACGATCTTGAAAATAGAGGGCTTGTAAAAATAATAGTACGAGGTAAATCAAAAATATATGTTCCAACTGAAGTAGGGGAGAAGTATATAGAGGAGAAATTAAAGGATTTCCATTCGGTATACGCGCATATATTGGGCATTGAGAGATGAAACTGAATAGGCTTAACAAAGAGAGGGAAATCTTAATATTTCGGATTTCGAGTTTAGGATTTATATGGTTCACTAAGTATTGAGTAATTACATACATGAAACTGCGCGTGTCGGAGGCAAAGACAAAGGACGTTGGAAGGGGAATCGCACGAGTTGACCCTGATTGCATGGAGAAATTAACGGTAACCGTTGGCGACTTTGTTGAGATTACGGGAAAGAGGAAGACCTATGCAAAAGTGATGCCTTCTTTCCCAGAGGATAGGGGAAAAGGTGCACTGCAGATAGATGGAATCACGCGGAGCAATGCAAATATAGGGCTGAACGAAGAAGTAGAAGTCACAAGAGCGGATATAAAAGGTGCAAATATGGTCGTCCTTCAACCAGTCGAGCAATTTATCCAGAAAGAGATAGATGGTAGATTGCTCGAGGGAATGCCAGTTTGTAGGGATGATCGGATAAGACTGAGCATTTTTGGAAGTCGTTTCGACTTCATGGTCATAGATGTTAATCCTGATGTCGGAATCATCACGGAAAAGACGATTATAAAGATACATGGGAAGGAGATAAAAGATAAGGAAGCGAAGCGTGGATTTCTATCGTATGAAGATATTGGTGGACTCAGGGCCCAGGTGCAGAAGATACGGGAGATGATTGAACTTCCGTTGAAATATCCTGAGTTATTTGAGCGTGTTGGGATTGACCCCCCGAAGGGTGTTCTCTTATATGGACCACCAGGCACGGGAAAGACGCTCATTGCAAAGGCAGTAGCACATGAAACCGATGCCTATTTCTCTTACGTCACCGGTCCTGAGGTAGTGGGTAAGTTTTATGGTGAATCAGAAGCGCGGCTTCGTGAAATATTCGCAGATGCAGAGAGGAAAGCACCTTCAATCATATTTATCGATGAAATAGATGCCATTGCACCAAAGAGAGAGGAGATGGGGGGAGAGAAGCAAGTTGAACGAAGAATCGTTGCCCAGCTCCTCTCATTGATGGATGGGCTCAAGCAGAGAGGGCAAGTAATTGTAATCGCTGCAACGAACATGCCAAATTTATTGGACCCCGCGCTCAGAAGACCGGGGCGGTTTGATAGGGAGATAGATGTTCCCATTCCGGACAGAGAAGGTAGAAGAGAAATACTCGAGATACATACGAGGGGAATGCCTTTAATCGAGAATGTTAACCTTGATGAGATTGCGAATATCACGCACGGGTATGTCGGTGCAGATCTTGCAGCACTATGTAGAGAGGCAGCAATGCATGCTTTGCGAAAAGTTCTTCCACATATAGACTTCAGCAAAGATTACATACCGTATGAGGTGCTTTCGGAGCTAAGGGTGGATAAAGAAGATTTTTCAAATGCTTTCTTGGAAATAGAACCCTCTGCATTGAGAGAAGTTTTTGTGGAGATACCTGATGTGAGATGGGACGATGTAGGCGGTTTAGAGGAGGTGAAGCAAGCGATACTGGAAGCGGTCGAGCTACCGTTAAGCCGTTCTGATATCTTTAAGTATGCGGATATGAAGCCTCCGAAGGGTCTATTATTACACGGAGCTCCGGGCACAGGAAAGACGCTCATTGCAAAGGCGGTTGCAAATGAGACAGAATCAAACTTCATCTCCGTTAAAGGTCCGCAATTATTATCAAAATACGTGGGTGAGTCGGAAAGGGGTATACGAGAGATTTTCAGGAAGGCGAGAGCAGCAACTCCGTGCATTTTATTCTTCGATGAGATTGACTCAATCGCACCGATAAGGGGGCATGGAAGCGATTCAGGCGTGACAGAGCGGGTGATATCGCAGATGCTGACCGAGATGGACGGCCTGGAAGAGTTAAAGGGTGTCGTCGTGCTTGCTGCAACGAACCGGATTGACATTGTTGATCCCGCACTGCTCCGACCCGGAAGATTTGATCTTATCATTGAGTTGCCAATACCTCATGAGCGAACACGATACGAGATATTTAAAGTTCATACAAAGAAGAAGCCGATTTCAAAGGATATACGGTTAGAGGAACTGGCAAAGATGACAGAAGGATTTACCGGTGCAGATGTAGAGGCGGTTTGCAATAGGGCGGCAATGCTCGCGATAAGAGCGTTTGATAAAGAATATACTGATATCTCCTCATTTGAGATTAACTATGAGCATTTCAAACGCGCAATAGAGGAGGTCAAGAAACGTATATAAAGTGGAATGGAAGCATTGAATGTCATTACGGACTACTGATTCTTCGTTTCCACTAGAGGCGCCGGAACCGAGTAGAAGTGGATTCTTCCCCGGAGGTGTTTGTCGGAAATGAGCAATCAATGCATACAGTGATTGAGAGCTGGAAGTATTTTGACGTGAAAATATATCGTGGGAGGCCATTTATATCTTGAATTTTTGGAACAAATATTCAATTATTAATTAAAAAACTATTAATATTTTCAATTTTTGGAACAAATATGATTCAATTATATAACAAATATATTTTAAAAATCGAAATATTTAAGATAGAAAACTTTCCTTATCACTTTATGGTACCTCATACATACAGGTGCCATTGGTAGTACAGATAAAAAGAGCCTGAAATGGAATTGGAACAAAAAGGGGAATGGGAAAAAGTAAAACTGGCTGAAGTGATCAGTAATCCTGCATTCTTGGGTAAGAAAGTTCGATTAGGGAATGATATCTTTGAAGTGAAAGGCGTGAGGATTGCAAATCTACTCATAAAAAGGTAGGAAGCAGCACCTCCAAAGACCTAATATCTGCCTCTCGCACCGATAAGGGGGCATGGAAGCGATTCAGGCGTGACAGACAGAGCGAGTGATATCGCAGCTGTTGACTGAGATGGATGGCTTGGAAGAAACGGACTACTGATTCTTCTTTTGCACTCGAGGCGCCGGAACCGAGTAGAAGAGGATTCTTCCCCGGAGGTGTTTGTCGGAAATGAGCAATCAATGCATACCGTGATTGAGAGCTGGAAGTATTTTGACGTGAAGATATATCGTGGGAGGCCATTTATATTTCCAATTTTTGGAACAAATATTCAACTATTAATTAAAAAATTTATTAATATTTTCAATTTTTGGAACAAATATAACTCAATTATATAACAAATATATTTAAAAAATCGAAATGTTTAAGATAGAAAACTTTCCTTACCACTTTATGGTACATACATACAGGTGCCATTGGTAGTACAGATAAAAGGAGGTGAAAAGGAAAAATGGTAGAAAAAGCAATGGCGTCTACAAGCCTCGTGGAGGTCATAGACAGGATACTGGACAAAGGTGTGGTGATAGATGCGTGGGTGAGGGTCTCACTCGTCGGCATTGAGATACTCGCAATTGAGGCGAGGATAGTGATTGCATCTGTGGAGACCTTCCTGAAGTATGCAGAGGCGGTAGGGCTTACTGCTGCGGCAGAAGCAACGGCTTAAATAGAAAAATGGGTTAAATGGGTGGGTCTTTTTTATCCATCCTCTTTTTTATTTTTGTCTTCGGAGGTGAGAAAAAAATGGGAATAGTAGAAGAAATGCATAATTTATGTGAGGATATCGTGGCATCGAGGTTTGAAAGGGGAGAGGCAGTGGAAGGAATAAAGAGCGAGACAAGAGATCTGTTAATGAATTTCAACGTAGAAAGGAAGAAGATGAGCGATGAATTGAGAAGTGACTTAAAAGAGGCTGCTGAGACGATAAAGGCAGATACAAGAGGAAAGTTGAGGGAATTTAGTGATGCAAGGGCTGAGATGAGTAAAGAGTTGGCCAAGGGTCTGGAGGAATATACTACGGAAATAAGCGATAGTGTTAGAAATATGCGGGAAGAGTTTGCAGAAGAGCAAGCAAAAATGGGTAGAGAACTAAGGAGAGAGCTTGGAGTATATAATTCAGGGATTAAAAAAGATGTTGCGGGTTTGCTTAATGATTTTACAGAAGAGCGAGTAAAAATGGGTAGTGAACAAAGGGAAGAGCTTGGAGAGTATAACGTTGGGATTAAAAAAGACGTTAGAAATTTACTCACTGACTTCAGTGTGGCAAGGAGTGAAACGGTCAAAGAATTAAAAGAGATGCATGATGAATGGCAGAGGATGGTAGAGCCGCGCGTTGAGGTAAAAAAAAAAGTAGCAGAAGAAAAAGCAGAAGAGGGAGAAGTGAGTGAGCCGGAACTGAGGGAGTTAAAGGAGAAAGTACTAGAGGTAATTAATTCGGCTCCCGGTGGGATATCACTGACAGGCATCGGATTGAAACTCGATATGGAATGGAGAAAACTCATCCACCCAGCAAAGGAGCTCTTAGATGACGGGAAGATAAGGAAAGAAAACCTCAATTATTACCCGCTGAAAGAGGAAGAGAAAGAAGAAGAGAAGTGGTGAGTATGCGCAGCGATCTGGATTTAGTAACAGTAATCAGCCCGAGACCGCAGAAAGGTTTTATTGAGACTCCTTGCGTCAAGGAACTTACCGATCGGGCACTCAGATACATCAAAGCGGGATATCCAGTCCATCTTTCTGGACCAACAGGATGTGGGAAGACTACGCTTGCAATGCATATCGCTTATAACCTCGGCAGACCGGTAGTTTTGATAAATGGTGATGAGGAGTTCAGCACATCTTCTCTGGTTGGAGGGGAATTCGGATACCGAAGGAGGAAGGTCGTTGACCGTTTCGTGAGTCGTGTGTATAAGTCAGACGAGTCGATGACAAAGATGTGGGTGGATGATAGGCTTACAACAGCATGCAAATACGGCTTCACGCTTATATATAACGAGTTCACGAGGTCGAGACCAGAGGCGAACAATGCACTTCTATCCGTGTTAGAGGAGGGGATGCTTGAACTTCCAAGCGCTGCGCGTAGCGGTAATTACATAAAGGTGCATCCGGATTTCTCTACAATATTTACGAGCAATCCGGAGGAGTATGCTGGCGTTTTCAGGTCCCAGGATGCGCTCTTAGATAGGATGATTACGATAAATATGGGCTATTACGATGAGGAGACGGAGATTGCAATCACGCGGGCCAAAACAGAATTGCCCTATGAGGATGCGAAAAAGATTGTTCGGTTAGTGCGCAGGCTCCGGGAATCAGATATTTGCGAGCTCACACCCACGGTTCGGTCTTGTATCATGATTGTCCGAACGATAAGAAGTGTAGAAGACGATTCGTTCAGGCAGGCATGTATAGATGTGCTCTCACCAAGGATTGGTAGAGGAAAAACCGGGGATCTGGACCCGATAGCGGTTATTGACGATATGCTGGTAGAGGAAGGGATTGTATGCAGATGACAGAATGTGCATTTTGCGATGCCATGGGTCTAGACCCGTTTAAAATTCCTTCTCCTTTCTCAAAATGCCAGGTCTGCTGGGGAAGAGGAACAGTTAGCGTCGCTGATAAAACGATAATGTGCGTGTATTGCGGTGGGAGTGGAAAGCATCCAGAACTCAGGCTTACCTGCCCTGTATGCTGGGGGAAAGGCGTTGTCAATATTGTCAGAGAGCCGACAATGATATGCCCGGAATGTGGAGGAACGGGAAGAGCACCTGAGAGCAAACTACCTTGCCTGAGGTGTGGTGGTAAAGGCGTGATCGGGGTGAGTAAATGACAAGAAAAATGACAAGAACAAAGATGGTTAGGGGCTTCAGGGATATCAAGACCCGGGAGGATATAAAGATACTTAAAGGGATTAAATGCCCTGCGTGCAATGGAACTGGAATAGTAGCAAAAACAAGACTGAGTTGTGGCGTTTGTGGTGGCGGTGGCTTCGTGAAGGATATATAATATGAAAACGACACGGGATATAAAATCGAGTTTAGAACTTGGAAGGAAACAAAAAGTTCCAAGTAGAACACTCTTCATTGAGGAAAAATTGAAGAAGGAGCTTGTGGAAGAGTTCGGTGATGTTTTAAGCACGGAAGAAAGGACAGAGATAGAAGAGAAGGAGATGGGACGTGTCGAAGATTATAGTCTTGCACTGAAAAAATCGAAGATGAAGATATTACGGGCAAAGGAGAAAGCGATGATAGTGCAGGAGATGAGAAGCGGAAAGGAGATGAAAGGAGATCCCGGGGAAAGAAGAGCAAAAGTAAAAACAAAACCAACATCATCTAAAAAGAGGGATTTAAATGAAATCCACTTTGAATACTGATAGGAAGAAAGTACCGAGATGGAGGTATGTATATTGCATCATACCCTCGAAGAGTGAGCAGGACTTTGGACGCATCGGGATTAAAGGGGAATCGGTTTATACAGTTCATTACAAAGACATCGCTGCTGTCGTTTCAAATTCATTGGATAAGAGTTATGAGGTCTTAGAAGAGGGGATTACACATCAGAAGGTGGTGGAGAGTATACAGAAAGATTTCTGCTTAGTGCCAATGGCGTTTGGGCAAGTCTCTACCGAAGCGGATGTAAAGATGTTTTTAAGCACGAATTATCATGAGTTGAAGGGTATTCTCGAGAAGCTTGACGGTAAAGTGGAACTTGGACTTAAGGTTAGTTGGAAGATGGATGCAATAATGCGTGAGATTGTAACGTCGAATGACAGGATACGGATATTGAACAAGCAGATAAGCTTGAAGCCCGAAGATCGCACATACCACTTGAGAATAGAGCTTGGCAAGATGGTTGCAGAAGAGCTTGAAAAAAAGAGGAGGCGAATTGCATCCACGATATATAAAACATTACGTGCGATATCGGTGGATAGTAATGAGAATAAGCCGCTGAGCGATGAGATGATATTGAATGCTGCATTCCTCGTTGGGCATGAGAAGGAGAACGAGTTTGACGAGATGGTGAACACAATCGAGGCTGAGTATGGGGAAAAGGTGAATATGAAATATGTCATTTCACCGCCCTACAACTTTGTGAACCTCAGGTTGGGGAGATAGATAACATAGGGTCAAGCTAATCATGCCATGACTTCTTTTATCCTCCCAACTGACTTCGAGGTGAGATGCGGAGGTAGGTAAGTACGATGTTGCTCGTGGATGATATCCTGAGACTTCCGATAGATCTGGGAATGAAGGTATTAAGAACGCTTGCGGAGCAGGTCGATGATGAACTGCTCAGAACTGAGGAATCGGTGCGAAAGAGGGTTATGGAGACGCAGTTGAAGTATGAGAGCGGAGAAATAAAAGAAGAGGAGTATCGGGAGATGATGGATTATCTTAAAAAAAGATTGGAGGAGGTGAAAAAAGAATAAAATGAGATTGAAAGAAGTAATAGAGAAGGTGAAGATCGGGATTGGTGAATTAACCACGCTTAAGTTAAATACTGTTATAGGGGCATCAAAGGACGAAGAGAATGGGGGATGGAAAGTCCTGGTGGAGTTGCTCGAAAAGGAATCTATACCTGATTCTATGGATTTGCTCGGCATATATGAAGTGCTCCTTAACCAAGAAGGAGAGATCGTAAGGTTTGAGAGGAAGGGTATGAGGAAGCGTGGAGATATAGAAAAGGTTGAGGTATATTAAATGCACTTTTTCTTTTTACAAAAAGAAAACCTGCACTAAAAGAAAAAAATTACGGTATAAGAAAGAAATTGCGTAAGGAGCAGGGCAAAGAGGAGGATTACCCTATCAAAGAAAAGATGTTGACGGTAGGAAGATATGAAGTATGAAGATGATAGCCGTAGATGAGGTTTTTAGAATAGGAAAGATATTGGAGTGGTGTGAAAAAATGGAAAAGAAGGAGAAGAAGGAGAAGCCGACCGTAGATCTCGGCATGGGTTTCGGTGGATTGCTTAAAGGTCTCGGTGATTTCATGGACACCGTGTCAAAGATGGCAGAGGAAGGGAAGAGCGAATTTGAGAAGGTTGGAGAGATTTCATTTGATAAGGCGAAGAAGTTGAAAGGGATGTATGGAATATCTGTACGAATAGGCGGAGCGGGAATACCGATAGTGGAGAAATTCGGAACGGTGCCGAAGACGGATGTTAGAGAGCCAATGGTGGATGTCTTCGATGAGGAGGATGTGGTGCGCGTCATAGCGGAACTGCCGGGAGTTGAAGAAAGTGATATAAAAACAGTGTTAGAGGAGAATATACTGAAGATAAGAGCAGAGCGAGGAGATAGGAAGTATAAGAAGGATATTGAGCTTCCGGCAGCGGTGAAAGGCGAGCTGAAATCGAGGTATAAGAATGGTGTCTTGGAAATCGAGTTGGAGAAATCGTAAAAAGTGGAGAAATAGGATTAAATCCAATAATGCGTATCGTGCTCACTACGACATTGAAAAAAGCTCGATTTTGAAGTGGTTGGACCTGCTAAAAAACGGTATGAAAGCTGTGGATAGCTATATGGAATGATGGTAAAATGACACTCCAAGCAACAAGGGATACTTCATTAACATTGATAGATGTAATTGACCGGATATTGGATAAGGGGATAGTGATAAATGCCGATATCACGGTGAGCATTGTAGGGATTGAGCTTCTCGGCATAAAGGCGAGGTGATTGCGCTCGCTTCGTTCGAGACTGCTGCGAAGTGGGGCTTAGAGTTCCCATCAGGAACGAACTATAATACCGCAGCATGGCAGGAGGCAAAAGCAGCGAAGGAAGAATGTCCAGAGTGCGGTAAAAAGGTCGCTGTTGAAGAATTGCTAAAAGAAGGCTGTCCGTGGTGTGGATGGATAAGTGCAAGAGCAAAGAGTGCGCAAAACCAAGAGGACGAGCTTGTGACAGAGTAAAATGGAACCAAATCGTGATATTCAAGTTACACTCGTAGACCTGCTTGATAGGATACTGGATAAAGGAGTGATGCTGAATGCTGATGTCATCATTTTAGTATCGGGAGTTCCCCTGATTGGTATAAATCTAAGGGCTGCAATTGCTTCGGTGGACACGATGCTCAAGTATGGTATCTGGGAGGATTGGGATGAGGCGCAAAGGGCTATCGCGACAGAAGAGCGGAGAGGAAGGGGGGTTGAAAAAACGTCAAAGTTGGAAGATGATGTGCAAAAGGAGATAATGGTTCAACAATGAGATCCGAGATTGGAATGGTGAAGAAGGAAAGGAAAGAAGAAAAAAAAAGGCTCTTTGAAGTCACATTAACAGAAGAGATAGCAAAGAGCGATACAAAACTCATACTCTTTGGGGGTAAGGGCGGCGTTGGAAAGAGCACGGTTGCCTCTTCTACCGCTCTTCATCTTGCAAATAAGGGTAAAAAGGTGCTCGTTGTTTCAAGTGACCCTGCGCCTTCTTTATCAGATATCTTCGATAAAGAGATAGGCAGTCAGCTTACAGAAATAAAAGAGAATCTTCATGCAATGGAGATAGACGCTACGGCGTATGTTGAGAGTTTCAAGGATAAATATGGGGGTATTATTTTGGATACACTCTCTACCATCATGCCGATTGAGAAAGAGGCACTTGATGACATACCGAATGAAGTGGCACCGGGATTCGATGAGTTATTTGCGCTGGATAGAGTAATGGATTTCATGACTGAAGGTTATGATGTGATTGTCTGGGACACCGCGCCAACCGGTCATACACTCCGTCTACTCTTCCTTCCAACCACCATTGACAGTTACGCAACCGGTGTGATCAAACTGCACTCAAGACTATCCAGCGTCCTGAACACGATTAAGGTGTGGTTCGGGAGGGATACATCAAAGGATGCCATTCTGGATGCCCTGGTCGAACTTAAAGAGACTGCGGAAAACGTCAAAAATATACTTTCTGATGCCAGCAGGACTGAATTTGTGCCCGTAATCATACCAGAAGCATTAGCGTTATATCAGACTGAGCGGCTAAAGGCGTTCCTCGATGACCAGGGCATCTTTATCCGGCGAATGATAATAAATGGCGTAGTTCCTGAAAGCGATTGTAAATTCTGCTCCTCAAGAAGAAAAATGCAACAACGCTACATAGACGTACTGCACAAAAGATACGATAGAAATGTCAATATCACAGAGATGCCCCTTTTCCCTGACGAGGTGAAGGGCTTGGAAGCGATCTCAAGATATGCAGATATGCTCTATGGAGGTGAAGGAGGGAATGGGTAAAAAGGCAAAAAGAAAATCACAATCCATACTGGATGCAATAAAACAAGTCGAGTTGGATATAAAAATTCCGGATGAAACGTATGAGATAAATCTATTGAAAACGAATTTACCCGGTGTAAAGACAGAGAAAACAGAGATTGGAGTAGCTGAGGTTGAAGGAAAGAAGACGATGTATATAAAGATGAAACTGAGAGGGGGATTATAATTATGGATATGGAAAGGCAAAGTTTATCGTCGTCAGGAAAAAGGAATCTCATAGAAGGGTTGGATGATAAGAGCAAAGCTATCCTCTGGTATCTTTATCAAAAAAGACATGCGGATATAGAAGAGCTGAGTGAAGCTGTTTGTGCATCCCATTATGAGGTGCTGAGCAGGTTTAAAGAGGTGATAATACCTGAATCCGAGAGGATAATAGGAAAGCCGATCGTGAAATTCGAGGAGTCTAAGATAGACAGGGAGAGTGGCGAGAAAGTGCTTTTCTCATGGTGGATAACTGATGATATGCCAGTAATAACAAATAATGTGGAGTTATTCGATGAAAGGGATAGAATTGTCATAATTGCAGATTTACAAGGCGTAAGACTTCCAAATCACATAGATGTATTTGCGAATTACAAAAACGGCGTCTTAGAGGTTGTAATAAAGAAGGAAGGGGACTATGAAGGACAAAAGAGATGAAGAGAGTATAGTTGAGGGGGTAGTGGATGAGATCCTGCCCGGGATTGGTGGGCTTGTAAAAAAGTTGAAGAAAACATCGCCAGAATTCGAGAGAAGGATAGAAGAGACTGATAGGGAGATAAAGGAGAGGTTGGAGAAGGGCTATTCTCCAAGACCAAGGATCAAATATGGGTTTTCTATACACACATTGGTCAGGGAGGAGGAAAAGAAAAGGGAGGTGAAAGAAGAAATAGAGAGGGAAATATTAGAGCCACTTGTGGATGTTTTTGATGAAAAGAATTACACAAAGGTAATAGCAGAGTTGCCCGGCATACGTGAGGATGATATAAATGTGGAATTGAGGGGGAGGGAACTCGTTATAGATGCATCCAATAAGGAGAGGAGATACCGAAAAGTTATCGAGCTCCCCTATGATGTCAAAGAAATGAAAAAGCGGTACAAGAACGGGATATTGGAATTGGAGGTGTTGAAAAATGGTGCTTGAGATTGATGAGGATAATCTAAAGCAAGGTGTTTTGGGGCTTGTTATAGCGTTAGTCGAAGTGATAAAAGATGCATTGAAACTGCAAGCAATGAAAAGGATGGAATCAGGCAGGCTGGGTGAGGAGGAGGTAGAGCGATTAGGTAAAGCTCTTATGGAGCTTGATATTGCAATAGCGGAAATAAAAGAGGAGCAGGGGATTACAGAAACCGTAAAATCCGTAAGGGATGGCTTGGATGACCTCGTGGATGAGGTGATTGAGAAGCTGGTGAATCCTGAGCGGTGGGGGGAGGAGGCTGAGGAGAAAGGCATTTAGGATATTTTGCAGGATACTATAACTATTATGCTACACAACAATTAAATACAGGAGGTACATGAATGACCGTGGATGTCGCTTCTTTAACCCTGCCTCGAAGGCTTAACGATAAACTAAAGGAGAAAGCCGCAAATATTGGTGTCTTGCCTGAGGAGTTAGGTGTTGAATTTTTGCTTAAAGGCTTGAATGAAGAGCTTGATCCTGAGGAGCTTGTAGAACATTATCAATTGTTGAGCGAGAAATATCTTACAGAAGCAAGAGAATTGTTAAAGGAGGAGGATTTAGTTCAAGCACAACCCTTTAAAAAAGCGTTGACGGAAAATGCTTCGCTGAAGTTTTGGGGTGCTACAGCACTTGCAGTGAAGAGAGTCGCAGCTATTAGGGGGCTAAAGTTGGACAAGCATGGGAGTTTATGGGATTTCGTGAGTAAAATTTCAAGGGAGAGCGGGGATGAAGATTTCATCAGGCTTTTCTTTACTGCAAATGCGTTACATAGAAACGTTTATGAGGGTCAGATGAACAAAGAAGCTTTAGAAATTGCTAACAGAGACATCGAGAAATTGATTGATAAATTGAGGAGGATTTCATGATGAAAAAGACAATAACGGAAACAGGGGGAGATCAAAGGGTAGGTCTGTATCTGTATGGAATAGCGGATGCGGATGCACAAACCGAACTTGGACCAATAGGAATAGAAGGAAACGCGGTCTATACCATTCCTTATAAAGAGCTCTCTGCAATCGTCCATGATTGTCCTTTGGAACCGTATAACAGTGAGGATGAAGAAACCGTCAAGGGCTGGGTGAAGACGCATCAGCATGTCTTAGACATAGCGGAGGACAAATTCGGTACTGTAATCCCATTTGGTTTTGATAGGATAATAAAACCAGAGGATAACGCACCTGCAAATGAAGTATTGAAGAAATGGATGGCGGAGGAGTTTGATAGTTTGATGGAGAAGATAGAGCGAATAAGAGGTAAAAAGGAATACGGAGTGCAAATATTCTATCTTCCCTCGGTGATAAGTGAGAAGATTGTAGAAGAGTGTGAAGAAATCAAGAAGATAAAAGAGGAGATGAAATCAAAGGGTCCGGGAGCTGCGTATATGTATAAGCAGAAGCTTGAAACTGCAATAAAGAAAGAGATAGAATCGAGAATGGTCTCCTATTTCAAGGATTTTTATGAAAGAATAAAGCAGCATGTCGAGGAAATAAAGGTAGAGAAGACGAAGAAGACGGATGAGAAGGACAAGCTGATGATGATGAACCTCTCCTGTCTCGTAGCCGAGGATAAGTATAAAGAGCTTGGGGCTGAGTTGGAGGAGATTGATAAAGAAGAAGGGTTTTCTGTCCGTTTTACCGGACCGTGGCCGGCGTACTCTTTTGTATGAGCCCGGATCAAAAATGTTTGTAAAGGATCAGCACCTTACTTTACTAATACTCAATGGATGCGATCGAAGTAAATGATCTGACAAAGCGGTTTAATAGCAAGGATAGCGTTGCTGCGGTAGATCACCTCTCTTTCCGTGTGGCTGAGGGTGAGATATTTGGTTTGCTCGGTCCTAATGGAGCGGGGAAGACGACGTTGATAAAAATATTGACGACGTTGTTGAAGCCGACTTCAGGGATGGCAACGGTAGCAGGATTCGATGTCCGTAGGGAGAAGAACAGGGTGAGGGAAAGCATTGGGATTGTATTTCAGGAGCCTGCATTGGACTGGAGATTGACCGGGCGTGAGAATTTGGATTTTCACGCAAGGATGTACGGGATAACGAGGGGAGAACGAGAGAAGAGGATAGAAGAGGCCCTCAAACTCGTTGAACTGGAAGACAAAGCGGATATCATGACGGATAAGTACTCGAGCGGTATGAAACGCCGTTTAGAGATTGCACGAGGCTTTATTCACGACCCCAAAGTCCTTTTTCTGGACGAGCCGACGCTGGGACTGGATACCCAGACGAGGCGAAGAATATGGGATTATATAAAGGACGTAAACGCGAGAGAACGAGTAACGATTGTCTTAACCACGCATCAGATGGATGAAGCGGATTATCTCTGCGACCGTGTCGGGATTATGGACCACGGGAAGATCATTGCGCTTGACACCCCGAGGAATCTGAAGGATTTGATAAGCTCTGATCTGGTGAGTCTGGAGCTCAACATGGAGGGGAGCAGTAATGATGTTGAGGTTTTTAAATCGCTTGATTTTGTCACCGAGTTCAGGGAGCACAATGGTTTTGTCACGCTGAAGATGGAGCGAGCGGACTTACGAATTCCCGCGATCATGGAGGTTGCAAAGAGAGCGGGAATCGAGATACTATCGGTGAATCTGAGGAAGCCGAGCCTGGAGGACGTCTTCTTACATTTCACGGGGAGGAGGATCAGGGAATAGGTAGAATGAGCTCCGGTATGATAAATCCGGAATTCTAATCAAACCCCAAAACAGTGCCAAAGTCCCATCCCCGCCGCACTATTTTGAAAAATGGGTAAAAACTTTTTGATTGCGTAGTCTGTTTACACGATTAGAAGGAAATGATGGGTATAAGTTGGCAGGCAATCTATGTGCTCTGGCTCAGGGAGATGAAGGGGATGTGGCGGGCAAAGAGCAGAGTTATCGGTTCATTAGGGATGCCGATGTTCTTCCTCGCATTTCTGGGCCTGGGCTTTGGAGGAGCGTCAATACCGGGTATGCCCGCGGGGCTCCAGTATATTGAGTATCTCACGCCCGGGATAATAGGAATGAGCATGCTTTTCAGCTCGGTCTTCGCCGGGATATCCGTTCTCTGGGATAAGGAGTTCGGGTTTCTGAAGGAGGTGATGGTCGCACCGGTATCAAGACTTTCCCTTGTCCTGGGAAGAACCGCGGGTGGCTCTACCGTTGCCCTGATGCAAGGCATAATGGTTTTATTCTTAAGCACGTTGCTGGGCTTCAAAATTGCAGGAGTCGTACCGGTTATCGTTGCATTACTCTTCATGTGTTTGATTTCAGTTACGTTTGTTGGATTAGGATTGGTCTTTGCATCGGTTATGCGAGACATGCATGGATTCCCGTTGATAATGAACTTCGTGGTGTTCCCCACATTTCTCCTCTCCGGCGCGTTATTCCCGATAGGGGCGCTGCCTTCCTGGCTTATTCCTGTTTGTTATTTAGACCCGTTAACCTACGGTGTGGATGGATTGAGAGGCGTCTTGCTCGGTGCGGGAGCTTCAGATTTTTCGATTCTACTCAATTTTATGGTGATCTCCGCAATTTCCATAGGCATGGTGAGCGTGGGTTCTTTTTTATTCGAGAGGACTGAGGTGGAGCGGTGAAAAGCACGCATCTTTTTATTTTAGACATCCTACAACAATAACATACCACGGTAGCAAAAGAGGGCGTAACGAGCAAAAATGAATTCTGCAGTGCAGTATTCCAAGTTCAAGGAGCTGGAAGAGAAATGGCAGCGGAGATGGGAAGAGAGCAAGATCTTTGATGCTGAAATAGAAGGAAAGGAAAAGTTCTTTTTGACTGTACCCTACCCGTACACCTCGGGACCGTTGCACATAGGTCATGGGAGAACGTACACCTTAGGGGATATAATAGCGCGCTTTAAGCGGTTACAGGGCTATACTGTCCTCTTTCCAATGGCTTTTCATGTTACCGGAACGCCAATCTTAGCGATTGCCGACAGCATTGCGAAAGGAGAAGAGGAGGTTGTCGAACGATACAAGGATTACGTCTCGATTTATGAAGATGCAGCACGGGTTGAAGAAATTGTCACTAGTTTTAGTAATGCGGAAAACGTTGCGGATTTCTTTGCTGAACGAATATCAGATGATTTTAAGAGGATGGGGTATTCCATCGATTGGCGAAGGAAGTTCAATACCACTGAGCCGATGTACAACCGGTTCATCGAATGGCAGTTTAAAAAGCTTTATGACAAGGGTGTGATAAAGAAAGGGAGATATCCCATTACGTATTCTATCGAAGATGATTCAGCAGTTGGAGAAGATGACATTGAAGGAGGAGATACTGATAAGGTAGCAATAATTGAACACACGACGCTGAAGTTCAGACTTTGTGACGATGACGCGTACTTAATTGCTGCGACGCTGCGTCCTGAAACCATTTTTGGCGTCACCAATCTCTGGGTAAATCCTGATGCAGGGTATGTCAAAGTTAAGGCTGGGAATGAATTGTGGATTGTGTCAAGGGAAGCTGCGGAGAAATTGGGTTACCAGCGGGAAGATGCTGAGGTTCTGGAAGAGATAGAAGGTGAAGATCTTGTAGGGAAGGATGCGGAGGAGCCTGTGGCGGGTAGAGAGATCCCGATTTTTCCCGCGAGCTTTGTTGATGAAGATGTTGGCACCGGGGTGGTTTATTCGGTTCCCGCACATGCTCCGTATGATTACATGGGTTTGGAGGACTTGAGAAGGAGGGAAGGGATCGAGATAGAGCCCATAAAGATAATAGAGATTGAGGGGTATGATCTGCCTGCGAAGGAGATTTGTGAACGAATGGTGATAGAAAGCCAGGAGGATGAGCGGTTGGAGGAAGCCACGCAGATAGTTTATAAGGATGAATTTTATCGCGGCGTGATGAATGACCAATGTGGGAATTTTGCGGGTATTAAAATAGCCGCAATCAAGGATGAAGTGAAGGTTTGGCTAAAGGAAAAAAATGCCGCCGATGTATTTTACGAGACTTCGAGGAAGGCGGTAACGAGAGGCGGGGGGAAGGTAATCGTTGCCGTCCTGCAGGATCAGTGGTTTATCGATTACACGCCCCAGTGGTGGAAGGATGTAGGGCATAAGCTCGTTGACCAGATGACCTTCTATCCGGAGAAGTATAAGGGGTATATGCATGACATTATCGATTGGTTGGCTTTTAGACCCTGTGCGCGAAAAAGGGGTTTGGGCACACGGTTTCCATTTGAAAAAGAATGGATAATCGAATCGTTGAGCGATTCTACGATTTACATGGCGATGTACACGATAGCTCACCTGCTCAGGCATGTGCCAGTTGATGTACTGAACGAGCAATTTTTTGATTACGTGTTTCTGGGGACTGGCAGTGCAGAGGAACTGGCAGAGGAGCTCCATATTGATCTTGACGTTTTGAACAGGATAAAGGACGAGTTTGAATACTGGTATCCGAATGACCTGCGGCATACCGCGCCACCACACCTCTCGAACCATCTGGTCTTCTTCCTGATGCACCATGCTGCGATATTTCCCGAAAGCAAGTGGCCGAAGGCGATAACCCTGAATGAGTTGATGATTAGAGAGGGGCGGAAGATGTCAAAGAGCAAGGGAAATGTAATCCCGTTAGCAAACGTATCGGAGCTTTATGGTGTGGATTTATACCGGCTTTACTGTGCGATCAATGCGGACTTCGCAACCGTAGTCAACTGGAGGGAGCAGGATACCGAAGCACTGAGGCGGAGATTTAATGCATTGATAACGGTATTCGAGGAAAGTACAGGGGCTGATGCATTACACGAAGACGAATTCACGCATACTGATAGATGGCTGCTCTCGAGGTTTTACCGACGGCTGCGGGAATCCATCGAGTGGTTCGAAGGCTTTAGAATACGCGAAGCAGGGATAAATCTGGTCTTCAACCTGATGAATGACATCCGGTATTACGAGAAGCGGGAGAGTGTGGAAAGGAGGAGAAGGATTGTCCGAAACATACTGGAGGACTTGCTTATCGTTCTCTCACCGATCGTGCCGCATATCTGCGAAGAGCTCTGGCATACCTTCCACGATACATTTATCTCGATACAAACACTGCCAGCGATAAAAGAAGCGCTTATTGATGAACCGGTGGAGCGAGAGGAGGACTATCTGGTCTCGTTGGTCAACGATGTACAGGAGATATTGAAAGTAGCGCGGCTCACGCCCCGTAAAATCTACCTGTATACAGCAGGTATAGAGACAGAGCAATGGAAGTGGGAGATATTCAAAGCGCTCAAGGATGTGCCTGATAAGGATAAGATTAAAGCGGCTCTGAGGATACGGAAGGATACAAGCACGGTGGATTTTGTGAAGCTGGTGCTGAAAAGTAACCGGGTTTATTTTGAATTGAATGAGGAGAGGATTCTGGAACGTGAGAGGGGATATTTAACGAAAGAGTTCGGCTGTGAGATAGGGATCAATGAGGAATATGACCCGAGAGGCAAGAAGAGGTTTGCTCTTCCGCTTAAGCCGGCGATTTATGTGGAGTAAGTCGTAAGGATTGAGGGGGCGTATTTTTAAAACTTTTTATAGTATAAAGTTATAATATCAATCCCCAAGCCCATGCCGGTGGCATACAAAAAGAACATTCAAGACACAAACATTACCACCCTTCTCGCTAACTAATAGAACAGCAGGAGCATCACCCTATCACGGAACGGAGATCACTGCATCTATCGCTGCTGACATCTTCACTCCCCCCTTTTTAGATCGGCGATTCGGCATGGGCACGAAGTGTGTTTTAAGTGTTATCTATCGATATCCCGCTGAATTTCAGCGTAGGTCTTTTCCTTATCGGGGGTCATTATGAAAGCGGGGGAGCATCGCTGATGTCTCGCTTTTTAGACTGTTGCGTTACTTGTTGAAACACCCAGAAGCCCAACCATCAACGTCTTCTTTTGTGGTACTCTCGGATACACACCCGAAAGAGTTGGAGGGTTTGACGGAGTGAATTTCCTTAAGTAACTTCCATTCCTTCTTCTCTTTGCAGCGCTCTCTTTACTTCTTCTAATGCTCTTTTCGATACTTTAGCTTTTATTATGTTTTGAGACGAAAATTGATATACTGGTTCCCCATAGGTGTTCGGATAAGAGATTGTAATTTCA
>JACUTR010000121.1 GCA_014859735.1 Candidatus Methanophagales archaeon
AAAGCTTCTTTTTAAGCTCTGAAATCACTTCTTCCACTTTCCCGATCACCCAGTATTTCCTTATCGCTTTCCCCTTTGACTTCGGGTTCTCAGATATCTCGTACTTGCTGCTTACAAAACCATATTCCTCCAAAGTAAGCAGGTGGTAAGAAACGAGGCGTCTCTCTTCTTCCATTGCCTTGCTTATCTCATTTATGTGCATTGGCTTCTCAGCAAGTAGCTGCACGATCCTATACCTTATTGGATGCAGGAGCACATGCGCATCATTTACTAATTCGGCTTCGATTTTCATGCTTAATCCCTTTCGGGGAGTTCGTTTATAAATTTTTCGTTTTTTTGGAAATATTGCTTACGGTAAGCAATATGGCATATATATACAAAAAATAGTTATTTTTGGATATATCCAATCCAAAATCGATTGCCCCGCCGCTCAAATAATCGCCCTCACCGAGCAGTCTCGGGCAAGAACATTCATATTTGTCCTTAACCACTTCTCCAATTCGTTATACCTGTTTCGAAGTGTGACCGGGGTTATACCGGCGACTTTAGCGAGCTCTTTTTCCGCCACCAACTCACCACTTAGCTCCGCCGCGAGGTATATAGCCGCAGCCGCCGTTCCCGTCGGTCCCCATCCCTTGGCTGCTGCCGTCCCTCTACCCTCCCTCATTATTTTTATTGCCCTTTCCCTCGTCGCATCACTCAATCCCAACTCGGAGCAGAAACGAGGTATGTAGCGCGCGGGATCAGCCGGTGCAAGCTTTATCTCCAGTTTTTTAAAGAGGAAAATATACGCCCTCCTTATCTTCTTCAAGGGCATGCGTGATACTTGCGCAATCTCTTTCAGCGTTCGTGGAACTCCATACTGCCTGCATGTAATGTAGAGTACCGCCGAGCCTAATTCTTCTATACTTCGCCCTTTAATCAAATTGTGCTTCACCGCTTTCCGGTATAACAGTGATGCCGCCTCTTTAATATCATTTGGCAGCTTGAGTGCAGATGCCATTCGATCTATCTCACCAAGTGCAAAGGCGAGGGTCTTTTCACTGCTATCCATACTTATTATCCCACGCAATCTTTTCGTGCTCTTGACTAACTTAGGCGTGGGTGTGCCCAGCCCTTTATTATGTATTCGATAACTCATGGGTGGACCTGTTCTTATCCTTTTCGATGCTTGTTCTTCGTCATACGCACGCCATTCGGGTCCAAGGTCTACGATATTCTCAGTTATTACCATCCCACAATCGGCGCAGTAAAGTTCTGCGTGCTTAGAATCTGTTATTATGTTCTTAGACCCACATTCTGGACATGTTCGTACTCGCTCTATCATAGTTATATATACATTTTTATTCCATAAAACGTTTCCCGATGAAAAAGCTTTACCAACATACTTTCTTATGTGGGGCTCTGCCCCATCACGGGCTCCGCCCCTACCACCCCGAAAACCCTGTAAGGGTTTACGAGAACGTTTGATCAAAGATCAAACAAAAATAATTTTTTTATACGAAATATATTTGTGAAGGTAAAGGCTGCTATCAGGAGCATGGTATGAGTAATTGCAAATTGAGGTTCGGATATACTGAAAGTAAGTGAGTTTGTTATGTTAGGAGGTTCAAAAGGTGAAAGGCGAAGATAAGACAAAAGGGCAACCCATCCATGAACTGGTAGAATTGCGCCAGCGGGTTAAAGACCTGGAAACCTGTTTAGACATGCGCAAGCGTGCGGAGGAGGCGCTGCAAGTGTCTGAGATGCAACTACGAGAGACCAAAGATTATCTGGATGATGTCATCAAGAGTTCTGCGGATGCGATTGTGGTTGTGGACATGGAAGGAAGAGTGCGTTCATGGAACAAAGCAGCAGAAGACTACATGGGTTATACCGCATCTGAGGTGATAGGAAGGAGCAACAAAAAATTCTTTGCTGACCCTGAAGAAGCGGATAGGATAATGGAGCTTGTGCTGAGAGCTGGAGAGCTTAAAAATTATAGGACAGTCGTGTTACGAAAAGACCAAAAACCCGTACACATCAGTATGTCTGCGGCACTGTTGAAGGACAAAAATGGCGTGCCGATCGGGACTGTTCGCGTGAGCCGGGATATAACAAAAGAGGTGGAACTGGAGGAGAAGATAAAAGAAGAGCGGGATAACCTGAATTTAATATTTGAAAATATGACTGACGGCGTGTATAGTGTCTCAAACGAGTATGAAGTGGAGTTTATGAACAAGGTTCTGATTGATGAATTTGGAATCCAGGTCGGCGGTATTTGCTATGAGGTGTTCCATAAGAGGGAGGAGCCCTGTCCTCGGTGCAAAAATCCGGAGGTAATGAACGGAAAGACCGTAAGATGGGAGTGGCATTCTCGGAGGAAGAATAAGACGTATGATCTCATCGAGACTCCTTTGAAGAATGTTGATGGGACGCTCTCAAAATTAACGATATTTAGAGACATCACCGAGCGCAAGCGGGCGGAGATACAAATCAAGGCATCGCTCAGAGAAAAAGAGATCCTCTTGCGAGAACTACACCACCGGGTCAAGAACAATTTGCAGATCATCTCTACTCTGCTCTACCTTCAGTCTGGCTACAGCAAGGATAAAGAAGCGTTCGAAATGTTCAAGGACAGCCAGAATCGTATCAAATCAATGGCGCTCATCCACGATAAACTGTATCAATTCAAAGACCTGGGGAAGATTGATATCGCTGAATACATCCGAGAACTGGTAACTGATTTGTTTCATTCCTACGGAGTCGAGCCTGATGGCGTTAAACTGAAGATTGATGTTCATGAGGTCTTACTGGGCGTAAATACAGCAATCTCTTGCGGTTTGATTATCAACGAGCTCGTTTCAAATTCACTGAAACACGCCTTTCCCGATGGGAAGGAAGGCACAATCCGTATTGAGCTCTTCCGTTCGGTTAATGAAAATACCTTTACACTGATTGTCTGTGATAATGGTGTCAGTTTCCCGGAAGATCTGGACTTCCGAAACACCGAAACATTGGGTTTGCAATTGGTAATCATGTTAGTAAAAAAGCTTAAGGGTACAATCGAGCTTGATAGAAGTAGAGGAACAGAATTTA
>JACUTR010000122.1 GCA_014859735.1 Candidatus Methanophagales archaeon
TTTTTTGGTAAAGCTTTTTGCTTGCAAAAAGGTTTATTTGGAAATTGGGATTTATCATCAGGGTTTAAAAATAATCGCCCACTCGCTCAATAGCCCGCGCGGCGAGTTCAGCACATTTATCAAGGTCTTTTAGGCTTAACAACTCCACCGGTGTATGAATATACCTTGTAGGAACGCCTATTACGCCAGAAGGGATACCGCTTTTCGTTAGAGATATCGCAGTGGCGTCGGTTGTGCCACCCTCTGTTACGCTTAACTGGTATTCTATCTTATAGCGAGATGCAGTCTCTTTAAGCCATTTCAATACTGAAGGTGGCGTTATTATACCGCGACCTGCGGCATCAGAGACCGTGATTACCGGGCCCTTTCCTATCTCTATTGCGACATCCTTCTTCTCTACACCGGGATGTCCACCTGCTCTTTCAACGTCGGTCGCTATTGCAACGTCCGGGCTGAGTTCATACGCGGTAGTCCGAGCTCCTTTCAGCCCCACCTCCTCCTGCACTGTTCCTACCACATACACCTCGAATTCGGTATTTGCCCGCTTTAGTGCCTCTATCATCACGGCAACGCCTGACCGGTTGTCAAACGCTTTACAGGTAACTCGTTCGTTCTCGAGCTCGACAAAGTCCCGGTCTGAGGTTACTGGTGTTCCAATGGAGATGCCCAGTTGCTCCACTTCGTCTTTGCTGCGAGCACCTAGATCAATGAACATGTCTTCAATCTTTATTACCTTCTCTCTCTCCTCCTTCTTCATCGCATGAATTGGTTTCGAGCCGATAATCCCATACACACCACCGCCCTCGGTGTCGGTGTGCAACCTCACCCGTTGATTGAGCAGCGTTTGCTCAAACCAGCCACCTATAGTCGAGAACCTTATGAACCCCTCGTCCTCGATATACTTCACCATAAGCCCTATCTCATCGAGGTGTGCAGCAATCATAACCGAGGGCTTTTTACCACGCTTCGTCGCTATCAGATTACCCAACTTATCGGTTTTTATTTCGTCCACATGCTCTTCGAGCTCTGCTCTGACGATCTCCCGTACCGCTCCTTCATAGCCTGAAACGCCATGTGCTTCAGCTAATTTCTTCAAAAGATCCTTTAGTTCGGCCATTTTTTATCGCGACGCATTTTTGATACCCCTTTTCTTAAAAGTTTTAGTCCCGCCTCCCGGATTTGAACCGGGGACAGCACGGTGTCCGCGCGCGGTTATAAGATCTTAGGGAGGTGATCCAAACGCTACACTACAGCCGCGCACTCTTCCAAACTGAGTTAAGGCGGGCTCTTATCTCTGTTTAGTTTAGATATTATGATATAAAAATATAAATAAAATCATCTTGAGAGGATAAGATGAAGAAGTTAATTGAAGAAGCGAAAAGAAGAAATAGTTGTAGCGATAAACGAGAGGTAATTGTTTAATAACGCTTTTTGCTTGCAAAGAGGTTTGTCACTAATTCAACGTCCACTATTTCTCCTTCCTCTGTTATTTCCTTCCCTTTCCCCATGAAGATAAAGCCATCGGCTTTTGAGAGCGTGGTGATTGCACCGGAGCCCGTGAGAAGAGGATACGCAAGAAAAGATCCTTCTCCTGGCTCTTTCGCGGGAACAAGATTGACCAGCACGTATTCATTTCGTCCACGGTCGGAGAAGATTCGAACCGCTGCCTTAGCTTTTATTCGCTTATTCGTTATCCTTTCACCCGCTCCATCTGCGGGGATACCTGACAGGGCGCGCAGTAAAGGGGCAACGAAAAGGTTGAAAGTAATTAATGCGGATGTTGGATTTCCCGGCAATCCGAACAGGGGTTTCCTCTGGATCGTTCCGAAAATGAATGGTTTTCCAGGTTTTATATCAACGCCGTGTACGAGAATCTCGCCACGCTCTTCTATCACTTTGGGCAGCAGGTCACCAGCGCCCGCGGAGGTCCCCCCTGAGGTAATTATAACGTCTGCACCGGTTTCCAACGATTCCCTTATCCTTTCTGATAGCTCTTCGAGGTTATCACGAGCTATTCCAAGGAATAACGGGCTGCAACCACATTCTCGAACTGAATCGCTGAGTGTCTGTGCATTAACATCATAGACCTTCGCAGGCTCGAGGTCTTCTCCAGGTGCTATTAGCTCGCTGCCAGTGGATATGATTGCTACCGTCGGCCTTTTATGAACAAAAACGTCGTTTATCCCACAAGCAGCCAGAACACCGGTCTCACGTGACGTTAGCGTGGTTCCACTCCTTGCTATCCGCTCTCCTCGCTTGATATCCGAGCCCGTGAGCATGATATTTTCAACCGGAGCAACCGGTTTGTATACCTTTACCCTTTTTACCTCTTCACCCTCCACAACTTCCGTATACTCAGCGGTATTCTCGACTTTTACAACGGCGTTCGCTCCTTTCGGAAGAGGTGCACCGGTAGCTATACCCATGCAATAGCCTCTTTCGACGTCGTGCGAAGAGCATTCACCAGCAGCGAGAGAGCCACGTATAATCAAAATAGAAGGGTTATTTTCATCAGCATAGAAGGTATCCGCGGCTACAACTGCGTAACCGTCCATGGTTGCACGGTCAAAGGGAGGAACATCAAGTGCGGAAAAAATATCGGCGGAAGCAACTCTGCCAAGTGCCTCGCCTACGTTCACGTTCTCTACAAAAGTACCTGTTTGTGCCCTCGTCTTTGCAACTTCTGTGGCGATGTGCGCAATTATCGCTTCTACTTCCTTCTTCTCGGTTATTTCTACGAACTGCTCCCCCATCAAACTTTCTTAAAAGAAAGTTTGATCAAAGAAAAAGACTTTCGTTTTTTAGTCTCGTGTCTCCGTGGTTTCTTCGCTCGATTTAGACCTCGTCTCAGAGCGGTATCCCAAAGCCGTGAGCATTTCTATTGGGAACGGAATGAGAACGGTAGTAGCTTTTTCCTCCGTCGCCTCTTTTATCGTTTGCAACGTTCGAATGAACATCCCACCCTTTTCTTTATAAAGGACGCCCGCAGCTTCCGCAATCTTCTTCGCCGCCTGAAACTCTGCATCTGCATCAATAATTCGAGCTCTCCTGTTCCGTTCTGCTTC
>JACUTR010000123.1 GCA_014859735.1 Candidatus Methanophagales archaeon
GTCGAGCAAATCTTGGCTAAAGTAAAGCGTGAACAAAAAATCAAGCACTTCCCCGACGAATACATCCAAGAATACCGAAGCAAAGGCGAAGAGTTCGATCCCATATCTTTAGTCTTCAATTCCACTTACAAGGCGCTTGAACCTGCGGTAGAAGAAAACGTTGATGGTGGAGGTTATAACGTCGTAATCGGGAAAAAAGAATCGCCCATTTTCGTTGATTCAAGACTGAAGGCGGATTACATTATGGCTGCACTGAGAGGGAAACGTGCAAAGAAGAACGAAAAGCTGCAGCTTCTTGTTCCCAAGAGTGATGCAATTGTAGAAGCAATTTTGAAGGAACTGGAAGATGACAAAACACAAGCAAAATCGCCATCAGTCGCAGAGCTCGAAGCGGAGATAAATGAGCTTGTTTATAAGTTGTACGGGCTAAACGAAGAGGATATAAAGGTTATCGAAGAGTTCTTGACGAGGTTTTAGATAGAAATAACGTTCGAGCACGTCAGGGACAAAAGTGTTTTTTTATCTTTGCAAATAAATTAAAGAGTATGGAAAGAATAGGCAGGATAAAAGAAGTGAAGTTCGTTCCAAGGGTAGGAAAAGTCATCTCTCTTGTGGTGCTCTCGAAACGAAGGATAAAGGAGAGGGAATATGGGAGTAAGGATAAAACTGAAAGTGAAATCCCTTAAGTCCGAGGCCATAGTAGACGTCAATGCGTTACTTAACACCGGCTTCGAGAGTGAAGACTCTGAGATTATTGTACCATTAAGAGTTGCAGAACTTCTGGGATTTTACCCTGCACTTGGTGAATCGTATGGGTTAAACGATTACCAAATACCTACACGCGACGTGCAATGAAAGAGATAAAAATCGAAGCGATCTTATTTGACCTTGATGGTGTCCTGATAAACTCATTCGAGAGCTGGTATCAAGCCTTCACAAACATGCTCAGGGCGTACGGCAGGAAAGAACTGAGTCGAGAAGTCTTTAAAGCGAACTGCTGGGGGCCTGACCTGAGGCATAACCTCGGTGCGTTACATCTGGATGAAGATGCCGCGGAGTACTGCGTACGCGAACAGCTAAGGTTGATAGCGCTCATCAAGCTGTGTCCCGATGCCGAAGAGGTCGTGCGCCGGTCGAGAGAGAAATATAAATTCAAGGTCGGGTTGGTCACGAATACGCCACGAGAGAACGTTACTAAGATATTAGAGCACTTCCAGCTCGCTAACCATTTTGACGTGATTCTTACCGGCGATGAAGTGAAACGAGGCAAGCCTGATCCTGAACTTGTGGTCAAGGCGTGTGAGCGGCTCGATGTGAAGCCGGAGCAGGTGATACTCGTGGGAGATACAAAAGCGGATTATCAGGCGGGCAAAGCCGCAGGTTGTTTTGTCATCGGTACGGGATCAAAATCAGCAGGTGATGTGCATATAGAGCAGCTCAATGAACTCTTCTCGATTGTGGATAAGATTTAGAAATCATCACCTTAGATTATTAAAAAGATACCCAACAAATAAGTATGAACCCGATACGAACCACGAAGAGCATCTGCCCGGTATGCTCTCGCATCATCGACGCGAACCTGTACGAAGAGAACGGAGCAGTGTACATGGAGAAGCGCTGTGCAGAACACGGCGCATTTAAAGACTTGTGCTGGTCGGATTATCAGCTTTACCAACACTTTGAAGCAAAAGACCTCGAAGGAGCGCGAAGAAGCGGAATAACGGGAACTAACGGTGATGGTGAATGCCCCTTTTCCTGCGGCTTGTGCCCCCGGCATGAATCATCCACCGTGTTAGGGGTTATCGACGTCACCATGCGGTGCAACCTGAGCTGTCCGACCTGTTTCGCCAGGAGCAACAGTAATGGCGGCGGACATGAAAAAGATCCTGACTTCGAGCAATTAAAAGCGATCATCGACAAGTTCGCATCGGATACCAATGCTGCGGGACTTCAGTTCAGTGGTGGCGAGCCCACACTCAGGGACGACCTTCCTGAGCTCATTGCATACGCGCGAACAAAGTTCGATCATGTGGAAGTGAATACCAACGGCGTCAAAATGGCCGCGAGCGAAGCGTATTGTAAAGAGCTCGAATCCGCAGGCACGAGCGTTGTGTATCTCCAGTTTGATGGTGTAACCGAGGCGCCCTACGAGCAGTTACGGGGTCGAAACCTGCTCGCTCTGAAGAAGAAAGCGATCGAGAACCACCGCACGGCAGGCCCGAAACCCGCTATCGTGCTCGTGCCCACGATCGTCAAAGGGATAAACGATGACCAGATTGGCGCTATTATAAACTTCGCAGTCGAGAATAGTGCGATTATCCGCGGTGTCAATTTTCAGCCCGTTTCATTCTGCGGGAGAACTTTACACGACCATAACGAACGGATAACGGTCTCTGATGTCATACGGAAGGTAGAAGAACAAACCGGCTTTCTTCATAAGGATGATTTCTTCCCCCCTTCGTTCATGAGCATGCTGCTGGGAACGTTGGCCAGCAAATCAGAAGTGGGCTGCCATTTCTCCTGTGGCGCGTTCTCTTATCTCGTGGTCGAGACAAAGGGAAGAGCGGAAGGAAAGGTAGAGCCGATAACGAACTACATGGATATGGAGAGATTAGCCGCGGCATATAACAAGAATAAAAAGATATCCGTCTTCACCGCGCTAAAACATATTCACCCGGGTTTTTTAAAAGAGCTCTTTATCGGATTCCTCAAAAGCCACGACTACGAGGACTTGAGCAATCTCCATTTCAATCTCCTCTTTATCGGTGCCATGCATTTCATGGACCCCTACAATTTCGATTGCGCTCGGTTGAGGAGATGTGTGATTCACTATGGGTTGCCGGACGGTCGAATAGTGCCCTTCTGCTCCTATAATACGATACACCGGAAGAATTTCAAAAATCCCGCGCGGTAATCCTCCAGGTGCAGATTGCTGCTGGCTCTTTTGAAGAACAAGATTAACTTAGTTTGCGGACATGAGCCAACTACGTTATACTTTAATATGACGAGGTCAAATTAAT
>JACUTR010000029.1 GCA_014859735.1 Candidatus Methanophagales archaeon
GCCCTTTTTCTACCGGGCTCTGTTTTATTCTTTACCTACGTATATGATTTATATTATACGATGGTGCTATCTTTCATTCAGTTAAAAATAAAAGGTTGCAAGGCACATGCGAGGTGGATTTAGAAAGGGATTAGGCTTGAGCCCGAAGCAAATGAACCAGATGATGAAACAGATGGGCATAAGCATAGAAGAGATACACGACGTCGAGGAGGTCGTGATAAAAACCGCGGATGCTGAGTTCGTCTTCGAGGAGCCCGTCGTTACGGTTATGGACGCACCGGGCTCGAAGATGTATCAAATAACCGGCACGCCGGTAAAACGCCCGAGGCTTGAAGCTGAACGTGAGTCTGAGGTGAGTATCTCTCCCGAGGATGTCGAACTGGTGATGGAAAAGGCTGGGTGTACCGAAGAAGAAGCGAAAGCAGCATTAACTGAAGCAAAGGGTGATTTAGCTGAGGCGATCTCTCGACTTTCTGAGCTGAGGAATGAATTAAGTGAATGAACGTGATTCAGCCGAAACGAATTGGGATGGTATGCAGGGGCAGGGCTGAGGATGTAACGGTATTAGGTCGGCTGATCGGGTCCATAGAGGAAAGAGTTGAGGTTATACTCGATGAAGAGACCGCGGATACGCTCAACAAGCAGGGTATGAAGGTAGAAGAGATGGCTGTGGATCTCCTGATTTGTATCGGTGGCGATGGCACGATTCTAAGGGCACTTCACGCGTTAAAAAAGCCCACACCCGTGTTAGGAATAAACATGGGCGCCATCGGCTTCTTGGCCGAGGTGCAGCCAGAAGACAGCCTTTCTATACTCACGAAGCTCTTAGAAGGGTTTGAGGTCGAGCGGAAAGAGCGACTTGCGGTGGGGATAGCGGGGGCAAAGGAGCGGATGCCGTATGCAATGAATGAGGCGGTAGTAATAACCTCGAAACCGGGGAAGATGCTTCACTTCCTCATCTTTATCGACGGGATGCAGTTGGAGCGGTTGAGAGCAGACGGCGTCATCTTTGCTACTCCCACCGGGAGTACTGCGTATGCAATGAGTGCGGGCGGGCCCATCGTGGATCCAAAAGTGGATGCGACCATAATCGTGCCAATTGCTCCTTTCAAACTCTCTGCAAGACCCACGGTCGTGGATATCAAGAGTGAGATCAGTTTAGACCTCCTGGAGAAGAAGGATGCCGAGTTGGTCATCGACGGGCAGTTCTACCGGGCGATCGGAAGAGAAGAGCGAATTAGCATTACGAAGGGCGAGCCTGCCTTGTTTGTGAAACTCTGGAACAAACATTTCTTGAAACTCCGTGACAAATTACGGAGTGAGGAGGAAAAATAAAGTTAATATACTATAGTATAGAGAGAGAACTTGAAGGTGTGTGAGAAAGGGGGGAATGAGGATGGAAAAAGTATCGGTACTGAAGTTGAGTGAGAAGCGGGTTATGGACTCGGAAGGTGTTGAAATGGGTGTATTGCATAACATAATAGCGGAGGCAGGAACCGGTGCGTTGAAAGAACTCGTGGTTAAACCTGCTGAGGATCTTGACACCAGCAGGTTCAGAAAGGAGGACGAGTATATCTTTATACCGTTCGAGGCGGTTAAAGCGATAAAGGATGTCATCATAGTGGACAGTGACAAGATGCGTATACGGGCGTGACGGGATTTGAACCCGTGATTTGCAGCTTTCTCCCGTTTTGATCAAACTTTTTCTAAAAGTTTGTTAGGAGGCTGCCGCCCTGTCCTAGCTAGGCCACACGCCCTCTCCATCAACATTCTTCTTCTTATCTTAAATTAAAAGATAAAAAAAGAAAAGGTATTACAGAACAGAAAAGACTTTTCTCGTTTGGTATCTCTCATACTAACCATGATGGGATTACGAAAGAGCGTGGAAAAGGCAGCGGAACTCATAAAAGAGCATGCATACGCGAGGATAATCTCGCATTATGACGCAGATGGGATAACCTCTGCGGGGATTATCTGTAACGCCTTGCTTCGAAGAGGTATACAGTTTCATACAACTATTGTAAGCAAACTGGACCGCTCTTTTATCCAGGGATTAGATGAAGACCTTATCATATTCTGCGATATGGGCACCGCGCAATCTGATTTGATAATGGAGTACCTCAGCAAGAAGGATGTGATAATCTTGGACCATCATGTTCCCTTAGCAGCACCCCCGATATCCCTCGAATCCTCTGTACTTCTCATAAATCCCGTCGGCTCCAGGAGTATGGAGAAGCGTGGGATGGAGAATGAAGTTGGTGATGGGATTTGTGCCGCAGGGCTCTCGTATCTCATGGCGAGGTGCATGGCTGGCGACAAGGGGAACCTGGACCTTGCCGGACTTGCGGTAGCAGGAACATTGGGAGACAAGCTCGAGCTCACTAAAGGAATAAACAAGCTGATTGTGGATGAGGCGATAAAAGAAGGTGTCATTTCGGTCAAGAAGGGGTTGAAGCTCGGCGATGGGAAAATTCGGGAGTTGATGCTCTTCTCCACAGAGCCCTATATCCCGCTCGCCGGTAAGGGAAAGTGGGTGGATGCGTTCTTGAGTAAGGTAGGTATAGACGGCGATAAGAAGGTAAGCGATTTGGGGAAGGAGGCGGAAAAAAGATTGTCCGATGCGTTATTCGCACTCGTACGAGAATCCAATCCCGAGATCAGCGAGGGCGCTTTGGTTGGAACCACCTACATCCTCAATTCTGAGGTGGTACGGAACGGGCTCAATTTTATGCGGATGGTAGATGCCTGCGGGCGATTGGGGAACGCAAGCATTGGCATAGGGCTCTGCCTGCGCGAGGAGGGCCTGGTAGAAGCAGCAAACTCGCTCTACCTGACGTTTCAGAGCAAACTTGTCTCTGAGTTGAATAGAATAGAGAGTGATAAGGGTGCGATAAAAGAGTTACCGAATATCTTCTCTCTCTTCGTGCATGAGCGGGGTGTAACCGGCGTCTTAGCGGGAATCGTAGCAGACTATTTATACACCGGGAAGACGGTCGTTGTGATAAACAAGCAAGACCGGGCAGAGGAAGGGAAGGTGGCTGAGACGAAGCTATCCGCGCGGTGTAATAAAAAACTGCTCGCCGTATCAAAGGGAATAGACCTCGCTCAGGCGATGGAGAAAGCAGCAAGAGAGGTCGGTGGCGTTGGTGGTGGTCATCCTGTTGCAGCCGGGGCATCCATTCCCGAGGGATCTGAGGAGAAATTCATAGCAGCTCTTGATCGAATAATCGGTGCGCAGAAGGGGTCAGAATAGTCGTGAGGCGATTTTATCCAGGATTTCGGTATTTATTGAGTGGTATTTGTTTACCGCCGAGATCACGGAGAGCGCTGAGATGGCGAAATATAATGGGGCTCCGCCCCATTACCCCCGGAAACCCCGGAGGGGTTTAATGGTAAATATTTTTCCTGACTCTCTGTGTAAGCCCTTTCAGGGCTTGCGGGGACGTGGGGCGGAGCCCCACACTCTGCGGGCTCCGCGGTAAACAAGTACATTGATTGTAATACACCTTTTTCCCGATGAAAGCCCATTACTGAAATACCGCTGATTTGATTACCTGTTTATCCGCGGAGATGATAAGGCCTTTTATACCGAGCTCATCTAAAAGTGCCTTCCCCTCCTCTGGACCCATAACAAATACCGCCGTGGCGAGTGCATCGGCATCAATGCAATTCGGTGTGATCACCGTCACGCTTATGCATTCCTCAGCGGAATAACCCGTCTTGGGATTCAGTATATGATGGATCCGCCCGTCGAGGAAGAAATACCGCTCATAATCGCCTGATGTCGCGACTGATTCATTGTCAAGCTTTATGATCGTTATATATTCCTCCTTATTCCTCGGGTTCTGTAATGCCACTTCCCAGGGCACACCGTTCTTATCACCAATCGCCCTTATATCTCCGCCTATGTTCACCAGTGCATGGTTTATCCCGGCTTCAAGTAACTTCTCACACGCACGATCCACGGCATATCCCTTCGCAATCCCGCCGAGTGTGATGCTCATGCCTTCTTTATCAAACTTCGCTCTCTTCTGATCCTCATCGATGACGAGGTGTTGATATCCCACGAGTTCACGCGCTTCTTCTATCTCATCAGGTGTAGGCGTCCTGGTTTCCTTCTTCGCCTTCACCATCCATAAATCCAGCAAGGGGTTGCACGTGATGTCAAAAGAGCCGTTTGAGATCCTCGAATAATAATCCGCCCTCTTGAGCACGTAGATCGTACCAGGCGAAAGAGTAGTCCAGTTAGTACCATTACGGTTAAGAAGCGCGACTTCGCTGCTCGCGTTATACAGCGACATTAACCCCTCAATCCTTGTTAGCTCCTCAAAAGCGGCGTCGAGCGCAAGATTTGCCCGCGTTGTGTCTCGCTCAATTATCGTTATCGTGGCGTATGTACCCATCACCTGCTCCGTTCTCTCGACCAGAGGGGCAGGTGCGTATTCGTTTATGCACACGAGCAGCACAACGGTTACCAGCGAGATGATGATAAGCTCGGGTATCAGTTTCTTCATGGTAGAACCAAATAAAAAGAAAAAAGGTTTAATTAAAAACATTCAATAAAAAAGTTTGATGTTGAAGTCCAGAAGTTTTCGCGCTGGAATACACCCACCCGGCTCAAAAATAACCGCAGGGAGACCAATTGAAAGAGCGAAATTACCTCCGTTCGTAACCATTCTCCTTCACCAGCACGTCGGAGCGCCCTGCAAACCGCTGGTGAGAGAAGGAGATGAGGTAAAAACAGGTCAGAAGATAGGAGATTCCGACTCCCTGGTTTCTGCGCCCGTTCATGCCAGCATATCAGGCGTGGTGAAAGAGATTAGCACACAGCTCTCCCCTATTGGCAGAGAGGTTCAGGGTATACGTATTGAATCAGATGGAAGGGATGAATGGGTGAGAATGGAAGAGATCAACCCGGGGAATGCGTCAAAGCGTGAAATTATAGCGAGGATACGAGAAGCAGGCATAGTAGGTCTGGGCGGTGCTGCATTTCCTACCTCGGTCAAACTGAGTCCGCCCGAGGGAAAAGAGATCGATACGGTTATTTTAAACGGTGCGGAATGTGAACCGGGTATAACCGCAGACCATAGATTGATGGTCGAGCAACCAGATAAGATCCTCAAGGGAATGGCGATCATCATGAAAGTGGTCGAGGCTGACAGAGGGTTCATAGGAATCGAGGATAATAAGAGAGATGCAATAGAAAGGGTGAGCGAAGCGGTGGAACGGGAAGCTGATAAGAGAATAAAGGTCATTGCGTTGAAGACGAAATACCCCCAGGGTGAAGCAGGTATCCTTATTAAGACGGTAGTAAATCGAGAAACACCTGCCGGGAGCCATTCGTACGACATCGGGGTCATCGTTCACAATGTGTCAACGGCAAAGGCGATACATGATGCGGTATATGACGGAATACCACTTGTAGAGCGGGTTGTAACGGTCACCGGTGATGTGAGAGCGCCTAAAAATCTGGTAACGAGGATTGGCACCTCGTTTTATAAATTGATCGAGGAATGTGGTGGGGTTAAAGGTGATGCGGGAAAGATCCTGAGCGGCGGGTTGATGCAGGGAATTGCGGGATACCAGGATGTCCCGGTAATTAAGAGCACTGGTTGTATCATCGTTCTGAGCAGGGAGAAATCGAAGCTTCCAGAGGAGAGAGCGTGTCTACGATGCGGGACCTGCGTTGAGGTCTGTCCAATCGGGCTTATACCAACGATTCTTGGCAAACTTGCAGCGGAAGGAAGGTTTGAAGAGTGTATGGAGTACCACATACAGGACTGTATGGGATGCGGATGCTGTACCTATGTATGTCCCTCAAAGATACCCCTTACTCAGCTCATCGATTATGGAAAAGCGGAGCTGAAGAAGAGGGCGGGATAAGATAAAAAATGCCCGGGTTGATTGTCTCACCTGCACCGCACATAAGGAGCGATGTCTCGATCGAGAAGATTATGTATTCGGTGATTATCGCACTCATTCCCGCAACTGCATGTGGTGTATATTTCTTCGGGGCACACGTCATAAGTATCATTGTCGCGTGCATCCTTTCTGCATTATGTGCCGAGTACGTGGCATTGCGATTGATGGGTAAGCAATTTGTGATGGATGGGAGTGCGATCATCACCGGTCTTTTGCTTGCTCTCTGTCTTCCTCCGCGGATTCCACTCTGGATGGCGGCACTCGGGGCTGCTTTTGCTATTGCGTTTGCCAAATGTGCATTTGGCGGGCTGGGTCATAATATCTTCAATCCTGCTCTGGTTGGAAGGATTTTTTTGCTCGCTTCGTGGCCAGTAGCGATGACGACATGGATTATGCCGTTCACTTACGATGCGGTGACCACCGCAACGCCGCTCGATTTATGGAAGATGCAGCAAATCGCTACCCCGCATCTAAACCTCGCACTTGGCAATGTGAGTGGGTGCATCGGAGAGACGAGCGCAGTGGCAATTCTCATTGGTGGCGTATTCTTGATTGCGAAACGGTACATTGACTGGAGAACCCCGCTCTCATACATCGCAACCGTTGGTATTTTGATGCTGCTACTCGGCCAGGACCCGGTGTTTCATATCCTGGCAGGAGGCTTGTTCCTCGGCGCTTTCTTCATGGCTACTGACTATGTCACCACGCCGATAACGAGGGAAGGGAGGATTATATTTGGCATTGGTGCAGGGCTAATCGTGGTCGTGATACGACTGATTGGCGGGTATCCAGAGGGCGTAGCATTTTCGATACTCTTGATGAATGCGTTTACGCCTCTGATTGACCGGCATGTGAAGCCACGGGTATACGGAGTAAAAAGGAAAAAAATTTTTACTTCACCTGGTGATAAGTAAGTAAGTAAGTAATTGAAAAATGATGGAAAGTGTAAAACGGATAGTGAGAATATCAATACCCTTGATACTCATTTGTATCGTATCAGGTGCGACACTTACCGTCTCAAACGACTTGACAAAGGAGAGGATAGCGGGGGTGGAGCAGAGGAAAGTAAACGAGTCGCTCTCGATGATCTTCCCTGGTGCGAGTTTTAATAAAACGGGTGATTATTATACCGCACTGATGAATGGCGAGGAGATAGGCTATGCGTTTATTGCCCAGGGGAAGGGGTATAGTGGCACGATTAAAACGATGGTTGGCATGTATCAGAACGGTACGATCGACGGTATTTATGTTATCAGCCAGTTAGAAACGCCGGGGCTTGGAACTCGGATAGCAGAGCCTGATTTCACGAACCAGTTCTCTGGTAAGCGAATAGAGGATATTCGATTGAGACAGGACGGGGGTCTTATCGATTCGATAACCGGAGCGACGATAAGTTCCCGAGCGATCACCGAGATCGTTCGTACCAGAGCGGAGGTGGTGGTGAATGAAACTCGATGAGCTTACAAAAGGGCTGTTCAAGTACAATCCGATATTTTATCTGCTGCTTGGACTCTGTCCCTTGCTTGCGGTAAGCACGCGGGTAGATAATGCGCTTGGGATGAGTTTGGCTGTCCTCTTTGTGCTGGTCGGTTCAAATGTTATCATCTCTCTTCTCAGGCAGTGGATTCCACCAGAAGTCAGGATCCCCTGCTTTATTGTGGTCATCGCCTCGTTCGTTACCATCGTTGACCTCTTCATGTATGGCTATGCTCCTGACCTTCATGAACGGCTGGGAATCTATGTCCCGCTCATCGTGGTGAACTGTATCATATTAGGCAGGGCAGAGGCGTTTGCATCCAAGAAATCGGTTTCCCATTCTTTATTAGACGGAATCGGGATGGGTATCGGGTTCATGCTCGGGATAGTGGCGATTGCGTCAGTCAGGGAGGTCCTCAGCACCGGAGCGATGACCATTTTTGGGTATACCGTCATTCCAGGCCTTACCCAAACTCCCGCTATGGTGATGCTTCTTCCGCCCGGCGCGTTTTTCACGATCGCAATCATCATGGCTCTGATCAACTATACGACTATAAGAAGGGCGCGGAGGCGATAACATGGATAATCTGCTCGCTATTGCGGTCGGGGCTATATTTGTGAATAACTTCGTCCTCTTCAGGTTCCTCGGATTATGTCCCTTTTTTGGCGTATCGAAGAAGACGAGCAGCGCACTCGGCATGGGATTTGCGGTGATCTTTGTGATGACCTGTGCATCAGCGATTACATGGCCCATTTATACCTATCTCCTCATTCCCTTCGAGATAGAATTTATGAGAACGGTGACCTTCATACTGGTTATCGCAACCTTTGTGCAGCTGATCGAGATGGTGATAAGGAAATACAGGTCCAGCTTATATAAGGCGCTGGGGATCTATTTACCGCTCATCACGACGAATTGTGCGGTGATGGGAGTTGCCTTACTCAATGTGGAAGAGGGGTATTCTTTGATTGGAAGCGTGGTAGATGGCTTTTCAGCAGGCATTGGGTTTACGCTTGCCTTGCTCTTGATGTCCGGGATAAGAGAGCGGCTCGAACTTGCCGATGTGCCAAAATCATTCGAGAATTTACCCATAGCGTTTATTTCTGCTGCTCTGTTAGCGCTCGCGTTCATGGCATTTAGTGGGATGAGATTGTAAAATAAATGATAGCAGTGGCTATAGTAGGGATTTTAGGAGTATTGTTTGGCATTGGACTAGCATACGCGTCCAAGAGATTTGAGGTTCACGTGGACCCGCGAGTCGGGAGTATTTTGGGTGCTCTTCCCAGTTCTAATTGTGGCGCATGTGGATTTGCTTCCTGCGAGGACTTTGCATCAGCCCTGGCCAATGATACTTCGCTGATCAGCAATTGTAAGGTGTGTGATGAGGAATCGTGGTTGAAAATTTGTGACACGCTTGGTATAGAGGCAGGGAAACGGAAGCGAGAACTTGCACTCGTCGCTTGCAGCTTGTGCTCGATCGATAAATTTGAATATGAGGGTGTAAAGAGTTGTGCAGCAGCTGCCCTTATCGGAGGTGGGTTCAAAGCCTGTAACTATGCATGTTTAGGATTTGGTGATTGTGTGAAGGCATGCCCTTTTGGTGCTATTGAGAAGAGGGGTTACCAATTTTTCGTGGATTTCAAGAAATGTATTGGGTGTGGTGCATGCGGGGATGCCTGTCCACGGGGTTTGATAAAGATCGTGGATAAGGATGCCGCCGTCTTCGTACGATGCAACTCGCTCGATCCGGGTAAGATCGTCGCGAAGATCTGTGAGACGGGCTGCATTGCCTGCAAGCTCTGCGAGAAGGCATGTGAACAACAGGCGATAAGGATGGAAAATAACCTTGCAATCATTGATTATGAGCGGTGCAATAAGTGTGGTGCGTGTATAGAAGCATGTAAGTTCGGAACGATTGTATCAATCCTTCCATCTAAAGCGGCGGTTGCTGGTGCTCAAGTCGCTGAGCAGACCTGAATTTTTCGGGTTTTTATTTTTCATTCCCGTTCCCAGTCATGCAGATCTCAGTTTTCCGAGATGCTCCACGATCTCGGGCAGTAGCGCTGCCGGGATTCCAACGAAAATATCCTCGTCCTTGACGTTCATAAACCTTCTCGCACCAAGATCACCCAAATTATAAACAACTTTCCCAGTCAAAAAAGGGGCAGCGACCACTGCTGAACAGATAGGAGGACCTGTTAAGCCCGTTATCCTCCTCCCTGATTCGTAGGCGAATGCCTCTGCTATCTTCATCCCTTGCACCGCATTGCAGATGAGAACCACGACGTCCGGTTCAAATGGTGCCTTCTCCAATGGCGAAAAAGAAACTACGGTGACTGTTCCACATTCTATTCGTGGATTCGAGCTGATAAATCTCCGCGCAGCTCTCGTAGAGCCAAAGAGACCCAAATCCTTGACAAGGAACTCACCGGTCTTGAGCCTTTCACTCAGCTCTCTCAACCCACAGCTCGAAGCTCCTCCATCACACTCATGGTTCTCGGCGTCTGTATAGAACGATTCTCCTCCAAGCCTGACTTTATCGAGCATTTGACATACTCTCATTCTGCCTTTCAGCTGTTCAACGCCTTCAGGGGCGTCATTCGAGAAAGAAATAGCAATCGGAGCACTTTCGAGCCCCAAAATCATCTTTAGTTTGGTTGCGAGTTCGGCATACATGGGTATTCACCTCCGCTACTAACCTTTTGTACTCCACGTATCACTTTAGTTTCTATTCTCATCATACTATCTTCACTAATTCACTAACTAGCCAGAGTGTAAAAATACCGACAAACATGGCACAGAGCATGCTTGAGAGCGTTCCAATCAAATAATACTCGGCGAATTTTCTGTTCTTCAGGTCTTCAAAACGCGCGATTGATTTTGCCGCGAGGACCAATGCCAACGCCATATACTGCCCTACCAATACCAAGGTTAAGGTAAAAATTCGCTCGAGAATCCCGATCATAGCACCTGCTCCTTCTAATCCTCCTTCTTCGGGTAAGGGGTACTTTTTTAAGATGACACGTACGAAAAAATGACCTCCTACCACGGCGAGGACATACGAGCTGAAATAAATCAAAGTGGTTGAAGTGGTGAGTTCACCACTCATCTTCCTATTCACCTCCCCTCTTTGTAAAGCATATTTGCTTGATCTTCATTTGTAAAGCTAATTTGGTTTACTCCGTGCTCATACCGCGTTAAAGCTCTCTAACAGGTTATTCAGGAGAGCTTCACCTTCCGAGATTGCAGCCCAATCCGCAGCTGCTAAAATCTGCGATACCGCCTGTCTTGATATTTTAAAATGTTTTCCCACCTGTTCATAGGTAGAACCGGGGTGTAACCTCACGTAATTGACCACCTCGCGCTGTCGCGCTGTCCACGAGTCTTCTAACACCTCGATGAAGCGCAGTACAGTGTTGAGTATCTCATCGGTCTGAATAGTCGTATCCGACGATTTTATAAGGAGATTTCTGGTGCTCTTCTTGCATAACTCTACGGCACTTCTCGCCCGGTAGAAAGCGGTCCCTCGCATCCCAACCTCGTCCTCAAGTGGTCTTTCGATATCGCCAATACCAACGCCGCAATAGAAATCCACCCGTAATCGGGATTTAAGCGCAACATAGACCACATATGCGTTTTTCGGGCTTTTGAGTACTCCCTGGAACTCATCACCCACCGTGGGCTTGAAATCGATGAGAAAATCGCCAGAGAACATTCGATTTATCTCACTCAGAGTTCCTTCCAACTGCCTGAACAGAGTGCTCCAATTCTCTACCTCCCGTGAGCTTTTTATATCGCCGATCAGGACGCAGGTACTTGACATGGTATTCGATTTGCGCTTTTTAAGCATATTCATCACCGCTCGTTAAATAGTTTCTAACCGCGATAACTCCAAATGTTATACGCCGAAAATTATTTATATTATTTAGTCCCCCAACGTTATATCCTTATTTTTCTCCTTTAAATCCGCAAGGGATCTTAACAGTTGCTCTTCAAACTCTTTTGAATTTGAGGGGGCGGGATCCAAAATTATTTCGATGTTAAAATCGACTAAACCTGTAAATATGCAATTGGTACGTCTAAGGAAGTTCCAAATAAGCAAAAGCAACACTCAAACAGCCACAAACACCCCTTCCTTCTCTGCCTTTAGTATCTCACTCTCAAGGCTCGGCATCCTACCTTTGATTTCCTCTGGCTTCACACCGATGAGCGTGCCGATTTCTTTACCATGTTCGGGTATACAAAACCCTGAAGAGAGCACCACCAGCTCGACCTCCTCTTCTCTCTCTTTTCCTTCCTCTTCGCCTTCAACCGTATAGGTCAATCTCACATTCTTTCTCTCTTCTATCTCCGTGACCGTAATATCCTGGACTGTTACGGCTTTGATATCTCCGGTATCTTCATAGATTCTTTTGGCGAAGATACAAGCATCAATCTCTTTTTCGTGGGCGCTCGTTGCTTCCTCCAGGAGAACCTTAAAGGCGATCGGTGCGTATTCATCTTCATCAGCCTGTATAAACGCGATCTTCTTCGGGACATCACCGTCATACGGTCTCAATATGAGACCACCATACGGCCCTGACTCGCTCAGCATGCGTTCAAACTCCAGCTGCGTGACCACATTGTGATACCGGTATTCTTTTTCCGGCAACTTCTCCTCGAGCTCAACTACAAATATTATCTGGTCAACCTTCAGGTCTATTCGTTCCTCTACCTGGTCGTATTCTATTGCATCCTTGGGACAGATCTCCGCACATATTCCGCAGCCAATACATTTTCGACAGCTCAAACATCTATTCGCCTCTTCGATTGCCATTTGCTCATCGTAGCCGAGCTCCACCTCATCAAACGTTCTTATCCGCTCCTCTACAGGAAGCTCAGGCATCTTAGCCCGGTCGTGCTGCTCGACATCCTTAAACGGGAAATAATTCTTTGAAAGCTTGAGCTTCTCCCGTTCTTCGTATTCCTCTAAATCCAGCTCTGATGCTACTTTGAAATCCGGTTCCTTTTCACCGCTTAAGTCTTCGTGGATGGCCAATGCTGCCCGTTTCCCCGCGGCGATCGCTTCTATCACCGTTGCTGGGCCCGTTGCAACGTCACCACCGGCAAATATCCCTTCCACGGTTGTTCTGCAGTCTTCCGAGATGCTAATCACTCTCCCCTTCGGTGTATCCACCCCACTGCCCTCAAGGAACCTCAAGTCCGATGCTTGACCGATTGCTGGTATCACCGTGTCCACATCCAGGATAAATTCAGAGCCTTCGACGGGAACAGGACTCCTCCTGCCACTCTCGTCAGGCGGTCCCAACTCCATGCGGACACATTCTATTCTCTCTACCCTGTTCGAACCCAGAATCTTCGTTGGATTTGCTAAAAAGATAATTTTTATGCCTTCTGCCTCCAACGCTTCCAATTCCTCCTCAGATGCCGGCATCTCCGCTCGCGACCGGCGATAAAGAATAAAAACCTCTGACCCTAAGCGCAATGCACAGCGCGCAGCATCAATCGCGACATTACCGCCGCCGATAACCGCAACTTTCTGCCCTATTCTCACCTCTTTCCCAAGACCAATATCGCGAAGGAACTCAACACCAGGTAGAACACCCTCCAAATCTTCACCCGGGATCCTCAATTTCATGCTCGCCTGTGCACCAACAGAGATAAACACGGCATCGTACGTTCTCCGAAGCTCTTCGAACTTATTCTTGTCAATCTCCTCATTTGTCCTGATCTCCACACCCATAGCCCGTATACATTCTATCTCTCGCTCGAGCACCGCTCTCGGTAATCGATAGCTGGGAATGCAGGCAGCCATCATCCCGCCTGCCACCGGAAGCTTCTCAAATACCGTGACATCGTAGCCGAGCAGTTTCAAATCGTGCGCAGCAGTCAGCCCTGCGGGGCCCGCACCGATTAGTGCTATCTTCTTACCCCGGTAAGAAGGAACCGGCTCGGGCTTTGTCACTTCTCCGTGCTCGTAAACGTAGTCTGCGACAAACCGTTTCAATTTCGCAATTGAGATAGGCTCTTCCAGTAAACTCCTTTTGCACCTCTCCTCACAGAGATGCGCGCAAACTCTGCCTAATACACCGGGAAAAGGGACTTTCTTCCGTACGAGCTCATAAGCGTCCTTGAATTTGCCGTCCGCGATTAACCCCACATAACCCCTGATATCCAGGCTCACCGGGCATGTCGCCTGACAGAATGGTGTCTCTCGCTCTATCGCATAAGAAAGTGCTTCCTCGGGCGCATAAACTGCGTTTCTGCTGATTAACCATTCGTTGCACCGATCCGGGGGTTTAATTGGGCAGATCTTCCAGCACTCACCGCATAAATCACATTTTGTCTCATCAATTCTAACTGGTTTCCTTCGAATACCTACTGCGAAGCCTTTATTCTCCTCTTTCACTCGTTCAATCGTTGAATTTGTGAATACATGGATCTTCTCATTCTCTTTTAGTTGCTCTATGAGCGGGGACAGGATATCGGGCGGATGTTTCCCCTCGACTACATGGAGCCGTGAAAAAAGGCCGCCGATGTTCGGCGTACTTACCACGAAAAAAACCTCATTATTCGCAGCGGCACGGTCTAAAGCCGCCTTTATTCCTGCATATCCCCCTCCTATAACCAAAACACTCATTCACCACCCGCCCCCTGTATTTGCACAGCTCTTAGGAAATCCCAAATCCCAATACATACCAATACTACCAAACATGTGGGGCTCAGCCCCATCACGGGCTCCGCCCGTGTCCCCGAAAACCCTGAAAGGGTTTACCCGCAAGCCCTGTAAGGGCTCATTCCAAATCTCAATACTACCAATTTTTTCGGGAGTTGGTATTTTTGGAATTTTGAAATTACTCCGATAAGCGTTGGGATTTGGAGATTGGGATTTACTTGGGATTTTGTAATATTTGATATTGGGATTTTTCATTCAGTTATTCCTCCTTCACTGAGCTCTCGCGCAATATACCTGGGTGTATGATCCCGTATTTCATGAAGGTCAACCAGTTCATACCGCTTCAAGTCCAGAATGTGCCGCAACACAATGTTCGGCCTCAAATTTAGTTCTGACGCGAGCTCCTTCACCGACATCGGCTCCTTTAACCTCAATAAGATTCTCTTCACTTCGTAGTCCTCTCTCACCAGATCATCTAACAATCTATCCATCTCATGCCTCGTAAAGACCTCTCCATACTTGTTGCCCTCCTCCAGCAGTTCTCGCTCCTTCGTTGCCACTATTCTCAGCCGGTAATCAGCTGCTGCGAGACATGCCGCTTCCATCGCCTCCTTTTCAAAGGTAACCGGACCCAACGCTTTTATCTCGTCCGTAAACTCCTTGATAATTGTTGCAAATCGCGCTCCCTCACTTGCACTTACCCATTCCAATCGCAGCCTTTTGGGCTCAACCCCTGCCTCCCTGAGCAGCCTGCTCGCCATCTCGATCTTCTTCTCCGCATAATAATTCCCCTGCAGGTAATGGCAATCGCCAGGATGACAACCACCCACAAAGACGCCATCCGCTCCGTACAGGAAAGCGTCTAAAATGATCACCGGATCAACCCGTCCACTGCACATCACTCGTATTATCCTCACATTGGGTGGGTATTGAAAGCGAGAGACGCCTGCCAGATCCGCACCCGCATAACAGCACCAATTGCAGAGAAATCCTACTAATCTCACCTCGGCCATCAGATCAGGATATCACCTCCGTCACCACAGCAGCTCGTTCTTGCGCCATCAACTGCTCATCAGTGAAATGGTACATTTTAATCGCCCTTCTTATACAACTCGAGCCGCAGGTGCCACATCCCTTGCATTTCACACCGGTAACCCGTGCCCTTTTCTTACCTTCTTCTACCTCTACCACTTCTATCGCGCCATACGGGCATACCGATTCGCATATTCCGCAGCCGACACAGAGCTCTTCATTCACCGAGGAGATTATAGGCTCCGAATGCACGTATCCTCGTGCGAGCGGAATTGTTGCTCGACTCGCGGCTGCATAGCCCTGTGCGATGCTCTCCCCGATGTCTTTTGGACCATGAGCAGTTCCGCACAGGAATATCCCATCAGTGGCGAAATCAACCGGGCGCAGTTTAACATGTGCTTCAAAGAAGAATTTGTCTTGACCCAGAGGGACCTTGAGCATCTTTGATAGCTGCGTTGCATCAGGATTCTGCACAAGAGGGACTGATAACACCACCAGGTCGGCTTCAAATGGGATGTCCAGTTGCATCCGCTCATGGAACACATCCACAATAAGGTTCCCATCGCTTCTCCTCACCTTCGGTCTTCGTTCCAACGGGAACCTCAGGAATCTGACCCCTGCCTTCTTCGCATCCCGGTAGTATAACTCATATTCCTCTCCATATGCCTGGAGTTCATTATGAGCGATGAAAACGTTGATAGCAGGATGAGCTTCTTTTATCAGTTTCGCATTTTTTATCGCATTCATACAGCAGATCTTGGAACAATACCCCACTACCTCCCCCCGTGCTCCGGCACATTGGACCATCACCACATTCTTAATGCCAGCCCAGTTCAAATCACCCTTCTTCAGCTTCTCTTCAAGCTGTAACTGGGTAATTACTCGCTCTCCGTCGTATTCATACAACCCCTCGGGTTCAAATTCGTGTGCTCCGGTAGCTACAATGATAACCCCCGCATCAATAGATCGCTCGACCCCACTTTCATCCAAAATTACCTTAAACTTCCCCACATAACCTTCTACAGCTCTAACCGCCGAAGAGAGATGCAAAGCAATTCTTTTATGCTCTTTTACAGCCTGTATTCGCGGCTCTAAAAACTCTTCCGCAAGCTCATCGGTCGGGTAAAGCGTGTAAAGGTTCCTGAGCATCCCTCCTATTTCCTTCTCCTTTTCGATAAGGTGAACGGAGAATCCATTCCTCGCTAAACTAAGCGCAGCAGTCATACCGCTTATCCCAGCTCCAATCACCACTGCGGTAGGTATAACATCCGAGGTTAATTCCTCGAGTGGTTCAAGCCGAGCAGCCTTTGCAACTCCCATCCGCACAAGGTCTTTTGCCTTCTCAGTTGCACTTTCCGGCTCATGCAGGTGAACCCATGAGCACTGGTCTCGGATGTTCACGAACTCAAAGAGATAGGGATTCAGGCCTGCTTCCTTACAGGTCGCTCGAAAGAGCGGTTCATGAGTCCGTGGCGTGCAACTGGCAACGATAACCCGGTTGAGGTTATGCTCCTTTATCGCCGCTTTTATTGATTCTAATCCCTCTGATGAGCAGGTATATAAATTGCGTTCTGCATGAACGACGTTTGGCAAGGTCGATGCATACTCCACTACCGCGGGTACATCGACAACGCCACCGATGTTTATTCCGCAATGGCAGATGAATACGCCAATTCTAATCTCCTCTGGCATAAGAACCTCCTATTTCTAGGAAAACCCAAATCCAAATATGTACCAATACTACCAAAAACCTTTCTTTAAAAAAGAAAGCTTTACTAAAGAAACTATTATTTTTTCTTTTAGCACAGGTTTTCTTTTTTCTAAAAAGAAAAAGTGTTTTGTCATTGGGATTTTTCATTCCTATTCCCTCCTAATACAACTTCCATCGCCCGTGATGCCGCGGCACTCCCATGTGCGATACACTCAGGGATGTCTCTCGGAGCTTGACAATATCCGGCTACGAATATACCATCCCGTGTCGTTTCGGTAAAATTGTACGGATCTTTCAGTTTGAAGAATTTATACTCATCCAATTCGACCCCCAAGACTTCAGCGAGCGCTTCCACACCTTCACTGGGTATGAGCGCAGTGGAAAGAACGACCATGTCCACTTCTAATCGCTCAACCTTGTCTGAAGACGGGCTGTAGAATATCTCCAGATTCCTGTCCTCCTTCTCCCGTATCTCGCCTGGTTTCCCTCTGATATATTCCACGCCGTAATCCTCCTTTGCCCTGTTCACGTATTCCTGAAATCCTTTTCCAAAACACCTGAGATCGGTATACAAGATGTAGGTCTCAACCTCGGGGTAGTGCTCCTTTGTAAGGATTGCCTCCTTGGTGGCGTGCATACAGCAGACCGAACAGCAATACGGTCTGTTATCCCTCGTGTCACGTGCTCCAACACATTGTATCCACGCGATGCTCTTTTTTACCTCTTCACCATCTCTTCTCATCACATGCCCACCCGTGGGGCCCGCAGCACAGATCAACCGCTCAAATTCTAACGCGGTGATCACATTCTCATATCTTCCATATCCATACTCTGTTATGCTCGAAGGATCAAGAGCATCAAATCCGGTAGCAACAATTATTGCACCCACGGTCATCTCCACAATCTCGGGTTTTTGATCGTATTGTATCGCATCCTTTCCGCAAACAACTTTACATAATCCACATCTCATGCATTTATCCCTATCTAACGCGTAGATGAGTGGAACAGCCTGCAAGAAAGGGATATATGCCCCTCCCCTCACTCTGAGGTCCATATCAAATTTGTTCAGGATACCCATCGGACAAACTTTTGCACAATCTCCACATCCGTTACATGTCTCCTCATCGATGAACCTCGGTCTTCTGAGGATTTTCACGTTTAAAGAACCAACTTCGCCTTCAACCGAAATCACCTCACTAAAAGTCAGAACCTCGATCTTCTCATGGCGATAGCAATCCATCATCTTAGGGGCGAGTATGCAGATGGCACAGTCGTTGGTTGGGAAGGTTTTGTCCAGCTGTGCCATTCGTCCACCGATGGAGAGCGTTTTCTCCACTAAACAAACCTTTATACCAGCTTCTGCAAGGTCAAAAGCTGCTTGCATGCCTGCTACTCC
>JACUTR010000030.1 GCA_014859735.1 Candidatus Methanophagales archaeon
TATACATAAGGTATCAAGAGTTGAAATTACAATCTCTTATCCGAACACCTATGAACGCTGTTTGTATGTGCCGTGCAACGAATTCCTTCAACTCTGCGAAAGAGATATTTTCAGCCATTTTATGACTCTCCCATCTTTTTATTTTAGATCATAGGTATATAAAATTTCCGTTTCCGGTTGATGGTTATCTTGGAGGGGTAACTTTAGATCATAACGTATTTTACGCACCCTTCAGGATTCATCACATCCATGTTACAGCCTAATCTTTCATTATAGACTTGTTAACTGTTTTTTAGTTTGATTTTTGGGCTTGTTCAGAAAAGGTCGGAGCTGGGATCCAAAGCAAAGGTTTAAGGCTTGAGTCTTCTTACTCTTCGTCCCCTTCTGCCTTAACCGCCTAACCTGGGCTCCCTCTGATTTTGAGCTTACGTCGAGCTAAGCCGATTTAGCTCTAAACCCTCGCGGCTTTACCCGTTTTACTGCTGTTCTGAAGTTGTATGAAGAGTTCTCAAATAGCTTAATTTAATGTGGATGCTAACCGCAAACTTGTGCAGTGAGTGTGTAGAAGATGGAGCAAGAGGCAAAGACGAACGGTAAGGTGGTTGTATCCTGGACGGGCGGCAAGGACGGGTGTTTCGCATGCTATATATAACTCAATTTTAGACGGTTTCAACGTCTCGTATCTCTTGAGTTTCAGAGATCTAAAGAAACACGCACCCCATAACATGAACCACGACTTGCTCGCCGCGCAGTCAGAGGCGATGGGAATCTCGATTATTCATGGAGAGTTCCATACCTTTGTTACTGACGGTCCGCTGTTCAAGAATCGGATACGAATAGGTGAGAGCGAAAAGATATTGGAGGACGGATATTGGCGCTTGGATATTTTAGATTACGCAGTTGAGCAAAAGAAATAGGGAGTGAAGATAGCTATCAAACCCCTTCATCTTTTGTTAGCCCCCATCCTTTTTCCTTTCATCATTCCTGTAAGACCTTCACCCTCAATTTGGCGAGATCCTCACGGATGTCCACCTTGAAGCCCATACCACTAAAGGTCTCTTCAAGGAGCGTTTTGACAAATTTCTTGAGCATTTCGGAACTCAGAATTAGCGTATAGTCATTTTTTGACACCTTGTTTAGCGTAAAGTAATTGCACGCTTCGAGTCGCTTGAGCACATCCTCGACACGATACGATTTGTGCTTGAACTGCTCTGCGTGCGCCTCATAGATGGGTTTATTCAACTCCCAAAACTTCTCCTTCTCCGGGTGCGTTTCGATGAACCGCAAGAAGAGCAACCAATGATCGATATCGACAATGACATGCTCGCCAACCTTGAGCATCTCGGCATAAGTGTACATCTTTTTATCTTCTTGGGACTCGATTAACAATCGATATTTGCCATAAAATTTCAACGCTTGACGTATGAGTTCGCTTTGTGATGTTCCCAATTCATCACGCATCTTTTTCATCATCTCGGCGGTTTTTTCATCCATAGCCACCGTGATTCGTTCTAGCGCTGTCATTTTTTAATAATCAAACCTTTTAGGCATATTACCCTTTTTAAGAACTTTTCTGAAAACTTCTTAATTCTTCTGAAATATTCCTAACTTCGCTTAAATTTTCTCAAATACTCGTTTAATCGCATCTCTCTTTGCTATGAGAGAGAGAGAAATGTCGGCGTCAAAGAGGGAAGGAGAGATTGTTCGATCAGGAGTAAACGAAAGGAGCTTCCCGGTATGCTGCTATTGCGGTGCGTGTGCAGCGTTTATACCAGATTTTGAGAAGTATAGCGAGGATGAAGCGGTATTTGAGAAGGGATGTGGCGGAACGATATCAAAAGGCTTCTGCTTCAGCTTCTGTCCACGCTCATTTGCTCTGTGCCGTTTATGCGAGGGAGAGTGCCCGCGGTTAGAATACGGGGTCTGCGATTTCAGCCCCTGTCCGTCCTCGCCTGAAGGTCGAATTCTTGGTTACTACAAGGAGATACTGAGCGCCCGGGCAACGGATAAGGGCATACGGGGGGTTGGGAAGGATGGTGGTGTTATAACCGCGTTGCTCTACGAAGCGTTAAAGAGTGGTTTTTTAGACGCCGCAGTTATCGCGACGAGGACAGAAGATTGGAAAGCAAAACCCTTTATCGCTACAACACCCGACGAAGTTTTGGTTGGTCGTGGCCCAAAGTACACCGCGAGTCCTTCTGTCCAAGGCGTCTGGGAGGCGATAGACAAAGGTTACGAAAATATTGCTATGGTCGGCACGGGCTGCAATATCGAGGCAGTGAGACGATTACAAGCTTTGCGTGATCCAGCATTGGAGTTACATCGCATAAAACTCTTAATCGGTCTGTTTAGCACCGAGGCTTTTTGGCATCGTGATCTGGTGAGATATCTCTCAGAGAGAGAGGGTCTGGATATTCGAGAGGTTGAGCGATTTTTTGTCGCGATGGGGAAGTTCGTCGTGGTTACAAAGGACAAAGAGGTCATTATTCCGCTCAAAGATATCGAGGTGTGCACACGAGATACGTGCAAGATCTGTGAGGATGCCTCGTCACAACTCGCGGATATTTCAGCCGGCTCTGTGGGTTCGCTGGATGGCTGGACAACAGTAATAATTCGGACAGAAATAGGAGATGAACTCGTAAGGGCTGCTGCTTCTGAAGGAGTAATAGAAACGAGGGAGCTGGGTTCAGAAGAGATCAAAGAGATCGAACGATTTGCGCTCAATAAGAAAACGAGGAATTATGGCTCGATGTTAGACCAGATGAAAATTTGTTCAGCGTGTTTTACGGTTCCATTTCCGTTTGCAGTGCAACTACGAGGAGGGATTTAAAATGCCCGATATCTATGCAAATGCGAGATCTACCACGGGGACATCCGTGAGAAGGAGAGATGTAAACACCGAGAGTGGCATGTGTCCGATCTGTGTGAAGGAATGTACCGTGCTCTGCGAGATAGGCAAGTCCGCGTTCAGGGGTCGAGAGGTATTGTATCCCGAATCAGAGCAGTTTGGCTGGAGTACTGCAGCGTCAAACAAGGATTATCGACTCGATTGGTCAGATTTTAATATCCTCTCGCGCCTGCGAGGTGCGGAAGGGATAGAACCAGATCCTGACATCGCGTTGTTCCATAATGTAAAGATAGAATCGACGATGGGAGGTATTCCTCTAAGACTACCCCTGGCTTGTGGTGCCTTCGGGTCTACCGATGTGGGAAAAAACAACTGGGATGCGCTGGCTATCGGTGCTGCACTCTCCGGTATAATTATCATTATTGGGGAGAACGTTTGTGGCGTTGACAAGGAATCGGTATTCACGAATGGCAAAGTGACGAAATCGCCGGAGATGGAACGGCGAGTTCGAGTCTTCAAGGAATACTGGGACGCAGAATACGGGGATATAGCGGTGCAAACGAATGTTGAAGACCAGCGATTCGGAGTGGATGAGTACGTCGTATCAAAGCTCGACGTGAAGATAGTAGAGAGAAAGTGGGGACAAGGGGCAAAGGCTATTGGCGGTGAAATTCGTGTGTCTTCACTGGATCGGGCCTTGGAATTGAAGAAAAGAGGTTACTATGTCCTACCGGACCCTGAGGCTGATAGCGTGAAGGTTGCGTTCAAAGATGGGCTTTTCAAAACCTTCGAACGACACAGCCGGGTAGGATTCCCCACTGAACGAGATTTTATAGAGGATGTCGAATGGCTCCGGGATATCGGCGCAAAGTACGTATCGATAAAAACAGGTGCGTATCGTCCCGTAGATGTTGCATGGACGATAAAAATGGCATCGGAGGCACACGTGGATTACGTTACGTTTGACGGTGCCGGTGGGGGGACGGGCATGAGTCCCGTGCCGATGATGAACGAGATGAGCACGCCGACCGTTTATTTGGAGGCACAAGTATTGAAGTGCGCACAGATTATGGAGCAAGCTGGAAGATACGTTCCTGATATAGGTATGGCAGGTGGCTTTATTAACGAGACGCAGATGTTCAAGGCGATAGCACTGAGTAATTTTGATGGCAATCAACCTTTTGTGAAATCGATTACCATGGCACGATCGCCCTTGACGGCCGCGATGAAAGCCTGCTATTTCTCTGATCTCGCTGAAAAGGGTAGATTGCCGCGTGATTTTGCTAATAAATACGGTAACAACCCAGGGAAATTTTTTATTGCTGCTGAGGAGTTGAGAAGAGAATACGGTGCTAAACTGGGAGCGGAGATACCGTGGTCTGCGGTTGGCGTCTATACCTATCTCAGCGAGCGGCTCGGTTTGGGATTGAAGCAGTTGCTTGCAGGGACTCGGAAATTCAAACTCGACCTGATAGACCGAAATGATCTTGCCGCACTGAGTCAGCTTGCTTCAGAAGTTACGGGTATACCTATGATGCATGAAGTTGAGCAGGACCTGTTAGAAGGAATCTTGCTTGGTTGAGGTGGTAAAAAGAGAAGGAGGTGAAAAAACAAAAAATGTTCTACCCCGAAAAATTTATACAGGACCAAGTTCAGCACCTGAGTGGCATGATTGGCGAGGGGAAAGCAGTCATACCGGTTTCAGGTGGGGTTGGTTCAACCGTTTCTGGAGTTCTTACCCATCGTGCAGTGGGCGATCGAGCGATAATTGTATTAATCGATGATGGCATGTGGGTAGGCGAAGTGGAGAATATGATAAACTTCTTCGCAGCGCAGAATATGAATAACAGGCTGGTGGATGCGTCTCATGAGTTTTCTGGCGCGTTAAACGGAATCGGCGAGCCTGAAGAGCAGCGAAAAAGATATCGAAACACTTACTATGCTGTCCTCGGACGCGTAATTCAAGAGGAGAAGGCTCATTATTTAGTACGGGGAACAACAGCAGCAGATATTTTTCAAACCGAGGAAGGCGGTGAGCTTCAGGACGACGCTCTGGAGCAGATAGGGATACGGGTAATTGACCCACCGAGACACGGACTAAGGGTGATTGAGCCGTTGCGGAAACTCAACAGGCATGAGGTATTGCAAGTTGCTCAGCATTTGGAATTGCCACCCGCGCTTTCAGTGCGCAAACCGTTCCCTGCAGTCCTAACCGTAATCCGTGAATCCTTGGTAAAGTAACATTCGTCTTAGCGTGGTAAGAGAGAAAGAGAAGTAAAAAAGACTGGAGAAGCGGAAATTCCAGCTCTACCGTTGTTTTCAGAGCATGGCTGTTGTGGTAAACGAGGAGTTAGGAAAATGCTTCATTATTCTCTTGTCTTAGCATAACTGGTGGGGTACAAGAGAATGATCGCAATCATTGATTACGGAATGGGCAATCTCTTCAGCATTTACAACGGGCTGAAGCGAGTGTATGATGATCCGATGCTGGTTGCGGCTGAGAATATCGAACGGCTGAGGGAGGCTGATGGCATCATAGTGCCTGGCGTAGGTGCCTTTGATGACGGTATACGCAACTTGAACCCGTTTTCCGGGGCGTTACTCGATCTTGTTAGATCGGGCGTGCCGGTGCTCGGAATCTGCATTGGAATGCAAGTAATGTTTGAAGCAAGCGAGGAGGGCAACGAAAGAGGATTGGGATTGCTACCGGGAACCGTGGTTCGGTTACCTGAAACGGTGAGAGTGCCGCACATGGGCTGGAACAATCTACATCTGCAGAGGCATTCAGAACTGCTGGAGGGGATTACCGACGCCGATTATTTCTATTTCGTGCACTCGTATCACTGCGTCCCCCGCAATGAGGACCATATTGTCGCATCAGTGGACTATGGCGAACAGTTAGCCGCGGTCGTGAATAGAAATAACATGTATGGTGTTCAGTTTCATCCAGAGAAGTCCTCAAAAGGAGGATTGCACCTTCTAAAGAATTTCGTGAGTATATGTAAGGGTTAAGATTTCGCGTATGCTAACACTTTCGTGCTTCTAAAGGCTTTCTCAATGCTTGTCTTTATTATTTATCGAGAAAAGCATTTATACTCGGGAACGTTGGTAAGCAATAAGGATACAGGTAAGAAAAAGTCCAGTGTAAAAGAGAGGGAAAATGGTGGAGGGATGGTTCGTCAAGAGTCATGGATAAAATTAAGAATGCATCGGAGGCAACTGAGAAAGCGGTATCATTCTTGATGGAAAAATATCCGTTAAGAGGAAGAATTGCTAGACCTATAAAAACCGCTCGTGAAAATGATCTTTGGGTTGTAGAATTCAATATAGGCATTGCTAGAGTCCTTATTGCTACTATTAAAATAGACGCGGTTAGTGGCGAGATTTTAGAATATAACATCCCACCAGTTGGTGAGATACAATTGACAAGTTGATAAATATGGACGATACCGATAATTTTACAAGGTATTCAGAACAAAGCCGCCGGTACCTACAAAACGCACAAAAATCCCTAGAGAAAGAGGATTTGGATAAAGCCAGCGAATTTTTGTGGGGTGCTGTAGCCCAAGCTGTTAAAGCACTAGCAGCTAAGAGAGGATTAATACTAAAAACTCATGGTGAACTATGGGAATTTATGCGTGAACTTGCAACCGAGGTAAACGATCCTACGTTATACGAAGATTTCAGAACAGCAAATTATCTTCACTCAAATTTTTATGAGGTAGAATTGGGGATTCTTGAGGTATTAAGTGCCACCGAGCACGTAAAACGTTTGATAACTCATCTATTTGAAATAGGAGAAACTATGAAATAATATGTGGAATTGTTTAGTGGGCTCTGACACTCCGCGAAAACCTTCATTTGTAATAGTAAAGTTGATGATGAACACCAATGTTAACAAAACGGATTATACCCTGTCTGGACTGCGATTTTGGCATCCCTGAAGGGCGTGTGGTTAAAGGCATCGAGTTTCAACGGATTACGTATGCAGGCATTCCCTGGGAGCTCGCGGCGGAATACGATGAGCAAGGAGCGGATGAGCTCGTTTTTCTGGACATCACCGCATCGCATGAGCGAAGGGAGACGATGGCACCGGTAATACAAAAAACGGCGAGTAACGTGTTTATTCCGCTGACCGTGGGTGGTGGGATTCGCAGCCTGGAAGATGCACGCAAAATGTTCAATGCCGACGCTGACAAGGTCTCGGTGAACACTGCGGCAATAACGAATCCTGAACTGGTGAACGAGCTTGCGAGACGATTTGGTAGCCAGGCGTGCGTGGTGGCGATCGATGCGAAGCGGCGGTATCTTCGAAGTGAAGAGGAAGCGCTCAGGGCAATAAATGAGCAGCGGGAGATTGTAGAGACGAAGGAGGGTAAATGCTGGTTTGAATGCTCATTCTATGGTGGCAGGAAGTTCACGGGTGTTGATGCACTCAAATGGGCAAAGGAGGTAGCTGGTAGAGGGGCGGGTGAAATCCTGCTCACAAGCATGGACAGGGACGGAACAAAAGACGGATTTGACTTAGAGTTAACAGCAGCAGTTTGTGAACGTGTGAATATTCCTGTGATAGCCTCTGGCGGGTGCGGGTCGCCGATACACCTGAAAGAGGTATTTAAGGTCACGGATGCTTCTGCAGCACTCGCTGCTTCTATCTTTCACTATAAGGAATATACCGTTGAGGAGGTCAAGCGGTATCTGAAGGAGAATGGTATTCTCGTTCGATAAAACTTTTTACAGAAGTTTATCAAAAACGCTTCGTGAAAAACGTGGATAGCGAACTTATTCCCTTGGCATACATCTCCTTCGTATTTTTTAACACGGCTCGATCGTTGATGGTGGCTTGGATGAAATTGCATAGGTCACCCATGTCACGCCCTCAACCTCGTTCGTTATTCGTTTACTCATGCTCTCGAGCACCGCATAGGGAAGTTTCACAAAATCCGCCGTCATCGCCTCCTTTGACTCAACTACTCGTATCGTAACGATTCTGCCTTCGGTTCGCGCATCCCCAAGGACGCCTGTCGCAATATCATCACCAACCATGGCAAATGCTTGCCATACCCTGTCATACCACCCGCTCTTCCTCAATTCTTCCTCCACAATCTGCGATGCCTCACGACATATCCTCAATTTATCTTCGGTAACCTCCCCTATTACACGCGCGGCAAGACCAGGACCAGGAAACGGATGCCGGTTCAGTATCTGAGGAGGCATACCGAGTTCCTTCGCCACGTCCCGCACTTCGTCCTTATACAACTCCTTGATAGGCTCGATCAGCTTCAGACCAAGCTTATCGGGAAGTGCACCGACATTGTGGTGGGATTTTATTCGCGATGACTTTCGTGAACCCGCGCTCGCGCTCTCTATTCGATCCGGATAGATAGTACCTTGAGCAAGGAAATCCACGTTACCGAGCTTCTTCGCCTCCTCCTCAAAGATCTTGATGAACAATTCACCGATTATCATTCGCTTCGCTTCGGAGTCCGTAACGCCTCGCAACCCATTCAGGAAGCGCTCTTTTGCATCAACAAACACCATGTTAAGGTGGAGATGCTGTTCAAACGTATTGAGAACCTCTTCCTGTTCTCCTTCTCGGAGCAGACCATTGTCAACGAAGATGCAGGTAAGCCGATCACCGATCGCCTGATTGACAAGCAACGCCGTAGTAGAAGAGTCTATTCCACCACTGAGTCCACATACCACCCTCCCATCGCTGCCCACTGTTCTCTTTACCTCTTCTATCTTCTCTCTAACAAATGATTTAATCGTCCAATTCCTCTCGCAGCCGCATATAGCGTATAAGAAATTCCGCAACACCTTTTTTCCCTTCTCCGTATGATGCACCTCGGGGTGGAATTGCACGCCGTAGATCTTGTCTCTGATCCGAAATGCGGCAACCGGTGAATTAGCGGTAGAGCCCAATGTCTCTGCACCCTCCAACCGTTCTATCACATCGCCATGCGACATCCATACATTTATCCTCCTGTTTTCACCGAGGCCTTCGAACAGTTCTGATTCTTTGAAGAACAGCTCGGTTCTTCCGAATTCCCCCTTACCCCCTTTCTGTACCACGCCTCCACAAAAATATGCAATGAGTTGTGCACCGTAACAAATGCCGAGAAGAGGCATGTTCAAATTCACTATCTCAGCACTGCAGTGTGGACTATTGAATTCATGAACGCTAAAAGGGCTGCCGGAAAGGATGATTCCTCGAATCTTACCTCCTCCTTCTGCTCGTTCAATTCCTCGTTTCAGCTCTTCTATGGAGACATCATACGGAAGGAGCTCGGTATAAACGCCCAATTCCCTGCACCGCCGCACGATGAGGTGGCTGTATTGTCCCCCGAAATCCAGGACCACTACGTTATCCCTTTCCTTCTCTATCTCTCTTCTCTCGAGCATCTCTTTCTTATATAACATCATCGTAACCTTTCTCGTGGTTCACCCAGAACTTTCAGCCGTAGCTTTGCCAGATCCTCCTTTATCTCCACGTGATAGCCCATCCCACCCAATGTCTCTTTTAGTAAGGTCTTCACAAATTTCTTGAGCACATCCGAATTCAAAACCAGTGTGTACTCGTTCTTGACCACCTGATTTAAGGTATAGAAATTACACGCTTCGAGTCGTTTGAGAACCTGTTCGACGGGATAAAATTTGAACTGCTCTGCATGCGCCTCGCAGATCGCCTTATTCAATTCCCAGAACTTATCCTGCTCGGGATGTGATTCGATGAACTTCGAGAAGAGGAGCCAATGGTCTATATCCATGATGACATGCTCGCCAAGCCTCAGCATCTCGGCGTGGGTGTACACCTTCTTATCTTCAATCGTCTCAAAGAGCGTTTTGTGTTTGCCATAAAATTTCAATGCTTCACGCATGAGTTCGCTTTGAGATAGCCCTAACTCCTCCTGCATCTTTTTGAATAATTTGTACGTATCCTCGTCCATTGCAATAGTAATTCGCCACGGTGCTTTCATTTACCTTAGTAATAATCCCGGTTTCGGGTATATGGTATATATAATTAATACTGCTGGCATGAAGTAGTTTGAATTCTGCATCCCGCAAGCAGCACAATGGTGCAGGAATAGAAGGCGCGGTATTCGGGCATATTGAAACGCATAAGAACTTAGTTAGTGGATAGAATTTGTAGTGATTTGGGCATTACGTTGATCTTACCGATTTGGAACCTCGAGTCCACGCAGCTATTTTGGAATACGCACTTGAAGAACGATGAATAGAGAGCGAAGATGCTCTTAAACCTTTTCATCTATTGTTAACCGTCATGTAATTTGAAGAGGTTACAAGTTTCAAGTCGTTTGAGAACATAATCAGCGCGATAACGTTTGTAATCTGAACGTTTCATAATTTTTCTGAAAAATTCTCAAATACCCTTTAGAATAAGCTCTTACCGACATTACAAGAAAAGGAGCTGAGAAGATGGAAAAAGAGACAACCATAACGACGAAAGACGAGGTATTTAAAGCGGTGGAAAAGAACGCCGTGATGTTCGTGAGGCTCTGGTTCACGGATATCCTGGGCCAGTTGAAGAGCTTTGCAATCCCGCCGCGAGAATTGGAAGGCGCCTTTGAGGAGGGCATGGGGTTTGACGGCTCTTCGATCAAGGGATTTGCGAGGATTGACGAGAGCGACATGATCGCAAAACCGGATCCTGCTACGTTCCAGATTGTCCCGTGGCGACCACAAGAGAATGCAGTTGCGCGAATGTTCTGTGATATTTTACAGCCTGATGGCAGTCCTTACGAGGGCGACCCGCGGTACAGTACATATTGAGGAGGAATCTGGAGAAGTTGAAAAAGGAGTATGGCTATACCTTCTACGTCGGTCCGGAGCTGGAATATTTCTATTTGAAGAACGGTAAGAACCCGGAAGTGCTTGATGCAGGCGGCTATTTTGACTTAACGACACTGGATGCAGCGAGCGATCTGAGAAGGGATACAATTCTCACCCTGGAAAAGATGGGGATAGAGGTTGAGTATAGCCATCACGAAGTTGCTCCTTCGCAGCACGAGATCGACCTCAGATACAAAGATGCCCAGACGATGGCAGACCAGGTAATGACACATCGAATCGTGGTGAAGGAGATAGCGCAGCGCCGGCGTATCAGATGGAGTGGAAGAAGTTTATGGTCTATAACGCCCAGGGTCAGCGATTCTTTGGCTCCGGATTGGGTCCTCATACAACAGGTGTACGAATCGATGTGTATGATAGTCCGGGTGATTATCTCGGCTCATCTATGGATGGTGCAGAAATTTACATTCACGGGCTCGAATCCGACGTTGACGGTAATTTTAAAGAACTGGATACGCCATACCCTGGCTCAAATCGGTTTTCGCTCGCATCTGGCGGTGCCATTTACATCAGAGACCCGCATCGTAAGCTGGTAGACGAGCAATTAAACGGTGGTGAATTCGCAATCCTTACACCAGCAGATTGGGAGCTTATTTTACCTTATTTGGAAGAGAATGAGCGGCTCTTCGGGATATCCGTCGAACATGACCTCCTTGTAGTAAACGGCGCTAAGAAACCACCACAGGAGGTGTATAGAAAGATTAAGCCGGAAAAGATACCTCTTCTCTCTCGTGGCGTGTAATGCGGAGGATGATTACAGACTTTGAGGCTATTCTTCTCCTGTCATTAGCCTTCCCGGTATAGTAACCGCTTTAACATTTTAAAGACGTTTCGAGTTCACGTTTTCAACTGATTCCCTTACACTTTTCACCACTTCTTTCATGATATATATATATACACTGCTACGATAAAGTTCATTCGTTAGTAACTCTCGTTATGATCTCTTCATACCCTTTCCGGGTTTCTTCCCAGTACTCTTTCGCAGCCTCTTCTGGACTATTATTAAACTTCTCAATCCACCGATCCAATTGCCCATCCTCTGCGGGCAGCTTCTTCCGTACCTCTGCGAGATACCTGCGGATGACATTCCTCGTCTTTTTCGTCTCCCAGAAGACCTGATACTGGCCTGCTTTCCGGTCATACTCGATAATCTTTTGCAGAAGCTCGCGACAATGCTCAGCAAGGTTGAGATCAATACCCCGTCCTCTCCGCAGGAGCGTCTCACTAGCTCTCTCAGACCAACACCGATGGAACCTGCATATCCCTAGTTCCTCTGAATACATCTCTTTTATCGCACGTTCGGCACAACTCCGCCCCAGCTCTCGGGGGGGCAGTGAATTGATAGTATAATTCGTGAGGTATTTCCCCTGGATCGGGAGAGGAACGAATTCCCCGGGCGCCCAATATTGTGCGGGTGAGATGCCGCCTGTTTCTCCATAAGAGAGGTAGAGCGTATTATCACTGAAGCTCTCGCCAACCTTCGCTACCCGGTCGGCGAACCGCATGTCCAGTTCTTTCGCAGCCATCCGAACACCCCTGGCTAATAGAGCTCCAATACCCTTGCGATAGGCGACGAGTTCAGCAAGTTTTATGACTGCTTGGGCATTCTGGTGCGAGGATTCAATCGTATACGTTCGTGGATCGAACGCAACATCATCTTCCAGTCCGATTTCCTCCTTTCTGAGCAGTCCTTTATGGATGCTTTCGAGAACCCAGGAACTCACAGTGCCAAACTCAATGGCATCGAACCCCATCACCTCGACTTCTTTCACCGCCCTTTCCGCAGCTCGTTGATCAAAGATACCAGAGTTTGGACCCAGGGCCTCATAGGGCTCGTAATCCTTCTTGTGTTCATGGTAGATCTTTTTGCAGGTAAGGGGACACGGTTCGCCACAGGTAGCAAACGTTCGTGGTTCCACGATTTCTTCATTGAACTGCTTGAGGTAATGGTCTTTGACGAATGCATACAATGCTTTCCGCTCACCCGCGCTGAGATTGACGGACTGCCAGTTGAAGGAGAGAAGCCACTCGCCCAGAACTGACATGTTCACGCCGAAGGTGCCGGCAGATTTGACATGGGGATCGTATCGATATTTTGTCCCGGACCTGATGACGTAATCCGTATATCTTTCATTAAACTCCTCCTCAAAGATTTTATTGACCACTTTAATATCCTTGATGTTCTCAGTAAACGTTTTACCAGCGTATGTGCCTCCATATGCTATTGCAACAGTTCGATGCCCCTGCGCCATCAGGGAACCCATACCACCCCTGCCTGCCCAATCATCAACACCAACTCTGAATGTTCCGTTGCGTATCACGGTCGAGCTGATACTGCCAAAGTTGGTATTCAAAGCGGCTGGACCCACCGTGATGATCCTGAAATCCATATACTTATCTCCGGCACGATACAGCTCGTTGAACCGGTCATAGGTGTACTGCTGTACTGCATACACTCCTCGTTCGCCTTTGTAGCCCTGGAAGATATCCAGTAAATCATGTTCACGGATCTCTTCAAAACGTGATTCTACGGTTCCATCCTCTGCCCCTTTGAGAGCTGCGATGAGATAATCCTCGGACTTGCCTTCAACAGCCACGTAATCCACACCCGCGTGGTAGAGAGGCCGAGCAGCCCCGCCCATCGTACTGATAAAAAACCCCTTCCAAAGCGGAGACCGTGCCGCGAAGATCAGGCGGTGATAACCATACAGCCGGGCACCCGCTAACGAACCTGCTCCGAAGCAGAGGACATTTCGCTCATTATAGGGCTCAACCTCGAAGCTTCTGTACCGGTCACGATGGCAGAGTAACGCAAAACTGACAGGACCTAATGCCTGCTCTAAAGGGAACTCCTCGATCCTCAGTTTGTGCTCTGACGCATTCAGATATGCAGCTTTACATTTTTGTGGTGGTGTAATTTCCACGGGACTTCCCCTCTCTTCTTTTAGTACTAGTCTTCGTATTTAAACTTAGTACTTGATGCGTTTTCATAAGCTTTTATCTGCTTTCAACAGGTGTTATTTCTCCCTATACCTCTTTATAGCGAGGAGTAAAAGATCTAAAGGGTGTAGATGGAATGAACCCAAGAAGTAGGAGGTGATAATATGGCAATTGAACGATGGCGACCTTTTGGTTGGGGGTTGAGAAGGTGGCGACCTGTCCGAACAGTTGAGGAAGAGATGCAAGATATGCTTGACCGTTTCGAACGCGCGTTTGGTCTGCCATGGCGCCGCGCTATTGTTGAGACGAGAGGATGGGGCCCTCTTGTAGATATGGTTGACCGAAAGGATGAGGTGCTGTTGAAAGCCGAACTTCCGGGGATGAAAAGGGAGGACATTCGCGTCTCAGTCACCGGTGATCTTCTTACTATAGAGGGAGAGCGGAAACAGGAGGAGGAGGTCAAGGCGGAGGATTACTACTGCTGCGAGCGGTCCTATGGAAGATTTTATCGTGAGATCGCGCTGCCCGCAGGGATCCAGAAGGAGAAGATCTCCTCTGAATACAAAGAAGGTATCCTTGAAATTCACATGCCAAAGGCCGAGGAAGCCAAGCCAAAAGAGATAGAGATCGAAGTTAAGTAATTACAAAGCAGTACTCACTCAGTTCGGACGAATTACCACCACCTTTATACCCCTTGTATACCTTTTGGTACGTTTGAGGAGGGCGAATGAGGCGAATAAACCAAACCCTCCTTATTTTTATTTCAGCACGTGTTTTGGTGCTTAAATAGAAGTAAAGAAAAGTTGTCTATTTCACTTCTCTTACACTCGATTTCCCATATGCCTTTTGCACCACGATTATATGTACACTTGGATCAATGACGGTTAGCTGGCTTGGCGTGATCAGCAAGCATTCCGATCCTTGCATTGAGGAGATCATCATCTTATAAATCTCTTCCCGATTCCTCGGGTCCATGTGTAAGTCAAACTCATCGACCGCCCGGAAAGGTGACTTCAGCATCTCTTGAATCGAGAGCAGGAATGCCATTATCGAAGCGGTCTTTTCCCCTCCACTCTGCGTATAATAATCAAAGAGAACAGGTGGAGAGCCTCGGAACCCAACATAAAGTTCTAAACCCTCATTTTCTATATCACCATCCGCGGCATTCACCAGCCGTGCTAACCCCATGGCACCTATACCGGAGAGAATTTGCTGAAAAGAACGGTTGATCGAATCCAAAAGGTCGGTTATCGCCTTTCGCCAGATTCCCCTCCTCTTATCGAGCTCCTTCAATCCTTCCCGTTTATTCGCTGCGACGATCCTCGATTTCTCTTTCAATTCCTCAAACAGCTTTGAGTAATTCGAGTAGATCTCTTCGGTCTCTTCCGGTATCCCGCCCAGCGCTTCGATTTTCGCAGCTACGATACTCAATTCATTCTCTATTTCGCTCTGTTTCCGTTCAGTTTCTATCCTCTCACCTGCTTTTTCCTTCAGGGGCTGTAATTCAATCAGTTTCTGGCTCACGGTCTCCATCTCCCTTTTAATCGCCTTTATATCAGCTTCGAGCAGATCTTTCTTAAACTTCAGAACTTCCTCTTTTACTCGATAGGTTATATAAGCCTCCAGATTTGATTCCAAGTTTCTTTCCAGGGCACCAAGTTTACTCTGCACCCTGCGTATTTCCTCATTCAGTTCTTTCCTCCTTTTATCCGCTTCTTGCTGCCTTTCTTTTATTCGCTCTACCTCCTCATGCTTTCCAAGTTCGTTAAAAATCAGCTCGTTCTCGCGCAAGTGCTCAATCAGAGCCTCAATCCCTCTCTCCTCCTTCTCCAGGTGCAGCAGTTCGTAAAAGGATTCCTTTGAGGTGATCATCCACGAGTCAAGTTTCTCCCTCCATGCTCTTATCTCCTCTCTTGTCTCTTCCATCTCAGCTCCATTTGATTCGAGCGCATGTTCCTTCACGGTACGCTGTTCTTCGAGCTTTTTCAAAGCCATCTCTTGTTTTATGATCCGTGCCCATATCGCCTCTCGTTTCAACCCGCTTCTCCTCTCCCCCCACTCCTCTCTCAGCAGATACTTCTCATGCATCTCTTTCCAGTACCCAAGGCTCTCTTTCGCCCTGCCGAGCAATTCAGAGAGAGACTCATCTTCGCTTATCAGTGATTCCAGCCTGTGCCTCGCTTCTATCACCTTTTCCCGATATGAGCTGAAGCCAACAGCCTCTTCTAAAAGCTTGAGCTTCTCCTGCGGTGACATCAAGCTGAATTGTTCCATAGTGCTCTGGTGCATGATGATCAGCATATTATTCGGGTCGAGTCCAAACCCTTTGAATAGCCGGTTGACCTCTTCGTAGCTTATCTGCCTGTAATCCGCTTCCCACCAGTAATGCCCATCGTTCCTCAGATATCTCGACAACATGAAGGCATCAGCATCTGAAAACCTGATAGGCCTTCTTCCATTCTTCTCTTCGTTATCAAACACCAGGGTAATCCTCGCGATTTCGTTACCTCGCCTGATCAAGTCCCTCAACCGTTTGCTCCTCTCTGTGTAGATCTGACCCAAGGCAACGGAGATTGCCACGAGGATCGAGGATTTCCCCGCGCCATTCGGACCTGATATCAGATTAAGTCCGGGTTTGAGCGGGATGCGGGCATATTCATAGGACATGAAATTCTCCAGGATTATTTCTTTCAGCCAGATGCTGGCGCTGGTGCCTGGTTCTGTGAGCGTTAATTTGGGCATTTTCGATGATTGTAGTAAGGTATGTACAGAACTTAAATGTTAGTTGCAGGTACAAGGAATACGAAGCCGTGGTGGTGCGATAGTCTTACCGCAGCATATTTGCTGCTTCCTGAACCGCTCCCAGCGTTCCGATGATACCCGTTTGGAGGTTTTCCGGGTCATTAATTAACCCCTTTAGGGGAGGTGAAACACCCCATACCAGAACTTGATGTGGTGATAAAATAAGTGCTCATTGTTTCTCAGTTATTGCTAGAGTGCTCTGCACCTGTGGCTCTTTATTGCTCCGGCGATAAACGTAAGCACCTACTGTGGCTATGGCCACGGTCGCAACAATCACAACAAAGGTTATATCGGAAATTGTCTGTGCTATGGAAGCAGATATTCTGTCCGGGTATTTTGAGGCATAACTCATCACAAACACCGCCATCACGGCTGTTGAGAGCCCTTTCGGCAGCATGAGGGTGATTAGTTGTCGGCTCTTTTTGAGTGCGCTTTTTACCGTGCATATCTCCACAGCAACGAGCCTTACGACTACCAGTGCAATCGATATGAGAATGCCGTAAACGATACACAGGTAGTTAGAAATTGTGACCAGCAAGCCGAGATATACAAAGAAGAATGTTGAGATGAAGAAAGAGATTTCTGAATGGAATGTTCTCATCATGCTGTCAAAAGCGGCACCTTTTTTCTCCCTCTTGAAGATATAGGATAGATTCTCCTCATTGCCAAGTGCCAGCCCGAAGAGAAGAACACTCACGGGTCCACTTCCCCCCGCAGTCTCAGCAGTACTGAAGATCAGGAATGCCACGGCGAGGGTTAACATATATGAAAACTGCTGCCCCCTCAACTTGTCGAGCACAAGATACCAGATAAATCCTCCTATCAATCCCATCACGCCCCCCACCGAGAACTTCGCGATAACATCGCGCAGTACGAATGGCACTGCAAATCCACCGAGAAGCAACGAGTTAAGAAGTGCAAGTGCAATAACTATTGCAATGACATCATTTATCGCAGTTTCGAGTTTAAGCACTGCAGATACACTGCTATCTATCTTCAGTCTGTTTACCAGAGATATAACTACCACAGAACCGGTTGGTCCAACAATCGAGCCTAAAAGCAGACCGTAAATAAGACCCCAATCAAAGAGGAAAAATGCAATCGCTGCGACGGCGAGTGTTGAAAATATGAACCCTGCGACTGCGAGCAGTGTAGCACGGAAACTTCCCCCCACAGCATCGTAAAGGTCGATGCTCAGCCCCCCATCCATGAGGATTATAATAAGCGCAAGTGTGGAGAAAAATGGCGCAGCAGTTAGAAGAATATCACGCTCTGCGATGCCTATAATAGACCCGAGAAAAAATCCAAAGAATAGCAGGAAAATTATGTTTGATACCCCGGTCTTGCGAAAGAGGTACTCGGTTACGAATCCGACGACCACTACCAGACCTCCAACGAAGAGGATAACTGAGGGTTCCATGGGTAGAGTTGATTTTGAAGTACGTAGTTAATTA
>JACUTR010000124.1 GCA_014859735.1 Candidatus Methanophagales archaeon
GCGATGGCAGTTGTATCCAGGAGGGGAACATCGCTAAGATAACCCACAGTTATAACGAAACGGGCATTTACACGGTTAAACTTGAAGTTGAGGACGATGAGGGAGAAACGAACTTGACAACAATAACCGTAAATGTAAACGTGGTGGGAGAAGAAGAAGGCATCAGTGATAGCGTCACGTGGTACGGCACTCACACCTCTAATCTTGAGCAAATGACGCCCATAGGATCTTTTCACGGGATATCTGTAACTGCATCCGAAATTGTAACCACCAAGACTGCCAATGTCACTGTAGAACTTCGCATTGATGGCGTGAGCCTGAATAAGACAATTGAGACTCTTCCACCAGGGGAACATACTATCCCTATCACCGCTGCGTGGGTTCCAAGCTCAAGTGGTAGGCATTTTGTTTCGCTGCATCTGCGTCATGATGAGGTTAATTGGGACTACTGGGTGGGACCCACGAACGACCCGACGGCAGGAGTAATAGTGTTCATAGAGAAAGTAGCATAGAAACAGTTTTCATTTTTAACGGGATGGAGGCACGAATACGTGCAAAAAAAAGGCATTAACGGCATGAATAACCAAAAAGGGCAATGGATAATCCTGTCAGGGCTCATCCTCACATTGGGACTCGTTAGCCTGGTTATTCTGCTCAATCAGGCGATGTCCGCAGGTTACAAAGTTTCTGTTGCAGAAACTGACTTTGCGAGCCGGGAGATAACCGAGATTTACGAGGAGACCGTGAGGACGGCAAAGCTCGTGCACGGCAAATCGCTTGAATTTAACGGGAGCATGGCGGACTATGCCACCAACATTTCCAGAATCTATGCTGCTCGAGGCGTCATCCTCGAGATAACCGTTACGAAGCATGCTGCTTTTCCGAATATAGCGAATGTCACGATGCACTACTATGATGGGAAGGTGAACTTCTCGCTTCACGAGAGGATGATACAACTATAGAGAGGTGCCATAGCTAAAAAATGAGAGAAGCGATAGGTAAAAGGAGTAAAGGAACGACAGTGCCTTTGACATTCGTCATCTTTGCAGCCGCCGCCTTGATTTTCCTCGCCTCGCTTCAACTGTATCAAACCGCATTCACCGATTTCCCTTCAGCGGTGACGATCGAGCAGCAGTTCAACGATCTGGGCAATGCACTCAGCACAGCACTCACGAGTGCGATCCTCGCGTTACCACACGGCGGCGTTATCGAATTTGAGGAGACGTTACCACAAAAAATCGGCGAGCACAACTATAAACTGGATATTGTGGCTCATTCAGACCAGATACAACTGTATTCTTTCAAGGGCTACTACTACAACTATACGCTGAGTGGCATGAGTGCAGAGGTGAATGCTTCGGTGAATACCACCACGGCTTATGGCGGGATGTCAGCAGTAAAGATAACGTTGAAGAGGTGAGGTGAGGTGAGATGAGAGATGAGAAGCAGCGGTAAAGGGAATAAGAAAGGAGTTTCAGAAGTTGTTGGCTATCTGCTCGTCTTCTCAATCGTGGTTACCATCGTGAGCGTTATTTACGCATCCGGGATGCCGGTGGTGGAGCAGACGAAGGAGAGTTCAGCCTTAAAGAGCATGGAAACCGTTTTCCTTACCGTGCAGAGCGGTATCAAGAAAGTTGCACTCGCGCAGTCGCCGGTACGAACGATAAAATTGAATCTGGTAACGGGGAGTTTGAGTGCTAGTGAACATGCCGGGGATATCACGATCTCTACGAATCTCTCTCCTCCTATTCCTCCAATTTCTTTTGGTAACATCGAATACACACTCGGCACTCGAAAGCTCGTGTATGAGAATGGCGCGGTAATCGAATCCGCCTCTGGCGGGAGCATCATCGTCTCTGAGCCGCCAATATTCTTCACGAATAACAGTGGAAACGCTCATGTTTTCGTTTCTGTCATAAACGTCTCGGGAACTTTCTCCGCTGGCGGCGGTGTTGCGGAGATGCAGATGCGCCAAAGCGACCAAAACAACGATACAAAGGTTATTTACGATGGCTCGGAAGCTGTGGATTATGTGCACATCTCCATCAACAGCGCTTACGCCCTTGCCTGGTCTTTGTTCCTTAACAACTCCTACAAAGAGACTTTCGGACAGCTGCCAACAAATACAGGTCGCTCAGAAGACTCCTGCTGGCTGAAGATTACCAAAGGCACAGATGGCGTTGCTGAAAATCTTTACCTCACCCTCGTCACGCATAACGTCAGTGTTTCTTAAACGCGCATTAAAAGAAGGTGAAGAAAGAATGCCCAAAGAAATAGACCTGGATATGGATCGCTACAAAGTATATTTCAGTTGCAAGACATGCAGCTACATATTCGAGGAAGACCCCGAGTTGATGCCCGTTCGGTGCCCCCAGTGCGGCAGTGAAGATACCGAGCGGATATGAGGGAATAAAATGCAACACCACCCCTTATTTATATCACGACCCTTTTATTAATGAGATGAAAAGGGCGATTATAATTGCGAAGGGAAGGGTACAGAAGGTTGGATACAGAGATTTTGTCCAGGATAACGCACGAGAGCTGGGTATTACCGGATATGTCGGAAACCTGGAGGATGGGAATGTAAAAATCGTTTGTGAGGGAAACGAGGCAGAAATTACTGAATTCATCGAGAATATCAAAGTAAAAAAGGACTTTATGGATGTCTCGGAGACATCCGTGAGATATGAAGAGCCAACTGGTGAGTTTGAACTATTCAGGATAAAGTATGGCGATGTGCAGGAGGAACTCGGCGATAGACTTGGTACCGCAATTCTTTATCTGAGCGCAACGAATCAAAAGATAGATGCTGGGTTCAAAATGCTGGGTGGGAAGCAGGATATGATGCTCGAAAAACAGGATATGATGCTCGAAAAACAGGATATGATGCTCGAAAAACAGGATATGATGATCGAAAAACAGGATATGATGATCGAAAAACAGGA
>JACUTR010000125.1 GCA_014859735.1 Candidatus Methanophagales archaeon
ATCATAAAGCGATTTCGGAGTTCAGATGGACAACGGTGGATGAAATCGTAAGTAAGGGCGGCGCACTTGCGCTCATAAGCAAGGAGGAGTATGAAAAGTGGTTTGATACCCTTGACCAAAGGATGAAGGAACGGACGTGTGAAGCTTGGGGCAATCCGCCTGGTGAACCGATGGACGGCGTTCCAGCAGCAATGGTTTATAATGATAAAATCGTAATACCAGGCGTTCGATATGGAAACGCAGTGGTGTGCGTTCAGCCGAAGCGCGGTTGTGCGGGTTCACGATGCGATGGGCAGGTCTGCAAAATCCTTCACGACCCCGAAGTGCCTCCTCCTCATCAATACCTCGCAACCTATCAGTATTTAGAGAGCAGTTTCGGTACTGATGTACTTGTTCATGTAGGGACGCATGGCAACCTGGAATTCTTGCCCGGCAAATCGGTTGCACTCTCTGAAAGCTGCTATCCCGACATTGCTATCGGAAATCTGCCTCACCTGTACATATATAACTCTGATAACCCACCAGAAGGGACAATTGCAAAGAGAAGAAGCTATGCAACCCTCGTAGACCACATGCAGACAGTTATGACGGAAAGTGGCTTGTATGGCGAGTTGAAGGAGCTTGAAGACCAGATTGCAGAATATAACAGGACAAAAACAGCGGACAAGGCACGAGCACATGCCCTGGAGCACCTTATTATTGATCTTATAAGGAAAACGAAGCTATCAGAGGAGCTAAAGCTGGATAAAATCCGGGAGAAAAATTCCTTCGAGAAGATAATACAAATTGCACATGAGGCTATCACGCGCATATACAATACGCAGATTCCTGATGGGATGCATATCTTCGGAGAAGTTCCCGGAGGTGATAAGAAGGTTGAGTTCATCAATTCGATATTGAGACACGATTCAGAGCTGAGGAAATTGATTTTTGAGCTCATGGGACTTGATATTCAGCCCTCGGAGACAGAAAGCGAGTTTTTAGCCGAGGTGGATGGCATTGCAAAGGCGTTTATCTCCGCTTTCTTAGCTGAAGAAGAGCCTTTGGAAGCAGCAAAGAGGATATTAGGCGATAGATTGAAGAGGAAAGAGGCAGGAAAGCTCTATTTGATCTGGGAGAAGATAATGGATATTTCATCGAGGATAGAAGCATCGGATGAGCTGGGAAGTTTGCTCCATGGATTCGATGCCGGATACATCGAACCAGGACCTTCAGGGCTCATCACCAGAGGAAATCCCGAGATACTTCCAACGGGCAGGAACTTTTATTCCCTCGACCCGTTCAAGATACCAACAAAGGCTGCTTGGGAGATTGGGAAGCGACTTGCAGATGGTGTGATAAGGAGATATGAGGAGGAGAACGGAACGCTACCTGAGAACATCGCACTGTACTGGATGGCATCCGACGTCATGTGGACAGATGGAGAGCAACTCGCTCAGATACTGTATTTAGTCGGTGTGGAGCCTGTCAGGAGAGATGGAAGGGTAAAAGGATACCGGATAATTCCTCTGGAAGAGCTCGGTCGCCCGAGAATCGATGTAACCGTAAGGGTGAGTGGGATTACGAGAGATTGCTTCTACAATTGCATCGAATTTTTAGACGAGGCGATACAGGAGGTCGTAATGCTTGATGAGCCTTTAGAAAAGAACTATTTGAGAAAGCATGCAATGGCATTGGCTGACAGGGGTGATGAAGATAGAAAAGAAGAGGGGAGATATGCACGTATCTTCGCAAGCAAGCCTGGAACTTACGGGAATGGGGTGAATTTAGCAGTCTATGCATCGGCATGGAAAGAGGAGAAGGATTTATCAGAGGTCTTCGTGCAGTGGAACGGATATGCCTACGGGAAGAAGAATTTTGGTGCCGAAGCGCATGATACTCTCGTAGCGCAGCTTAAAACCGTTGATCTGACCTTCAATAAGACGGTTACCGATGAATACGACCTCTGCGGCTGTTGCTGCTACTTTGGAACGCACGGTGGACTCACAACGGCTGCACGAGAGCTCTCGGGACACGAGGTTTCAGCATATTATGGTGATACGAGAGACCAGGACAAGATAGAGGTAAGAAGCCTTGCAGACGAGGTGAGAAGAATTGTTCGAACGAAGTTGCTGAATCCAAAGTGGATAGAAGGGATGAAGCGTCATGGCTACAAAGGTGCAGGGGACATCTCAAAACGAATAGGAAGAGTCTATGGCTGGGAAGCGACGACGCAGGAGGTTGATGACTGGATATTCGATGAGATTGCGAGAACCTTCGTTTTAGATACCGAAATGAGGAAGTTCTTTGAGGAGCATAATCCATGGGCGCTTGAGGAGATTGGAAGGAGGTTGTTGGAAGCTCATGAGCGAGGATTATGGAATGCAGACGAAGAGGTGATAGAAGGATTGAGGAGCGCATACCTCGAGATGGAAGGGTGGATAGAAGAGAAGATGGGCGAGGCGAGAGGAGATTTTCAAGGAGGGGCGATCGATGTGATGAGGTTGGAGGAGGTTAAGGGGTGGAAGGAGAAGGTGGAGAGAGCGAGAGGGGAGGTTCGTAAAAGGGAGGTTGTATAATGCCCCAAAACTTCCTCGATCTACACATCGTGGATTTTTGTCAGTTAAACTGCAGACATTGCTATCTGAACAAAGGAAACAAAAAGAAGGAATATATTTACCAAGTAGCTGCATAGAAAAAGGCTGTATAGCGGGAATACTCGGGCTGAGTGCCCTTCCAGATGGAACGTATTGGGATTGCTCGAGAAATCAAAAGATAATCGGGAAGTATCCTCAAAAGATAGAAAAGGTGTTATATTGGGATAATATTAATAATGAAAAGCCACGAGATCAATTTAAGACATGTTGTAGGAGGTTAAAATTG
>JACUTR010000031.1 GCA_014859735.1 Candidatus Methanophagales archaeon
TATTCGAACCCGCGATCACCGGCTTAGAAGGCCGGTGCTTTATCCGGGCTAAGCCACGGGCCCATTCCTTTCCTTCTTCTCGTCTCGATCTATTTATAGATTTGTCGCTCGCTGCATTTAAAAGGAAAGTTTTATCACCCCGCAGACGAAGGATTTTAACAGAACGAGAAGATGCCAATCCCCGAGACAACCCCGATGATGCAGCAGTATTACCGGATCAAAGAGAAATACCGGGATGCAATCTTGCTCTTTCGCGTCGGCGACTTTTACGAGACCTTCGGTGAGGATGCTAAAGTCGCCTCGAAGGAGTTGAACATCACGTTAACCGCTACGGGCAGAGGTAAAGGACCGGCGAGTAAAATCCCCATGGCGGGCGTGCCCTACCATGCGGTAACACCCTACCTCAAGCAGTTGATAAAGAAGGGCTACAAGGTCGCGATCTGTGAACAGATAGAGGATAAAGAGCGGAAAGATATCGAACGGCGTGAGGTCGTGCGGCTTATAACGCCTGGCACGGTGATCGAGGATTTCTTTCTCGAAGAGCGGGTCAGCAATTATCTGATGTGCGTGAACCTCGTGGAGGGCAAGGTGGGTATTGCCATCGTCGACGTTTCAACCGGCGAGTTCTCACTGACCGAAGTAGAAGATGACGCAGCCCATGCCGCGCTGGTAAATGAAATTGAGCGCGTGAACCCAGCAGAGATAATACTGCCCGAATCGCTTGAACTCGGGCTTGAACGGGACGCATGCACTATTTCCCGCTATGACGAGTACTACTTTGAGTATAAGACTGCATTTACCACGTTGATAAACCATTTTGGGGTTATCTCGCTCGATGGCTTCGGGTGCGGTGAGCTCAAAGCGGGAATAACCGCAGCAGGTGCCGTGATCTCGTATCTCAGGGATACCCAGAAGAAGGTGCTATCACACCTCAAACCGCTTAAGACCTTCTTCGTTTCCGATTACATGGTGTTAGACAGTGTGACGGTGAGAAACCTCGAACTCTTTAATAATATACGGGATGGAACACAGCGAGGTACGCTTGTCAGTGTGCTGGACAAAACGCTTACAGGTATGGGCTCACGACTCCTGAAAAGGAATTTGCAGTTCCCGCTGCTCGATACTGCGGAGATAAAACGGAGGGAAGAAGCGGTAAAGGAATTCTATGCGGATATACTGCTCAGGGAATCGTTAAAGGCGGTCTTCAGGGAGATATACGATATCGAGCGGATAATAAGCCGGGTATCGTATGGTAACGCGAATGCCCGTGACTTGATCTCACTCAAGCGGTCGTTACTCCAACTAGAGGAGTTAAAAGCGATTTTAAAGAATTGCCGTGCGGAAACGATAAAAAAGACGCTGCGAGCATTCAAGTCGAAGACCTTCGCTGAGGTTGTCGAGTTAGTAGAACGGGGCATTGTAGAAGAGCCACCGGTAACCGTAAAGGAAGGCGGGTTGATAAAAGAGGGATTTAATGCTGAACTGGACGAGTTGCGAAGGATAAAACATGCGGGAAGGAAGTGGTTAGTTGACTTTGAAGAGCATGAGAAAGCGCGCACCGGAATAAAATCGCTCAAAGTTGGCTATAACAAGATCTTTGGATATTACATCGAGGTGCGGAAGACGTGGGCAGAGCACGTGCCGTCCTCGTATATACGAAAACAGACGCTTACCGAGGCGGAACGGTATATCACGGAAGAATTGAAGGAGTACGAGGCAAAGGCGTTAAGCGCAGAGGAACGAATAAAGGAACTGGAGTATGAGTTATTCGAGCAGATAAGGAAGGAAGTTGCGAAACGTGCGAAGGACATCCAGGAAGCTGCGAATTCGGTTGCCGAACTGGATATGCTTCTGGCGTTCGCGGACGTTGCAGCTGATAGCGGCTATTGCTGCCCGGAGGTAGACGAAGGTGACGAGATTGTGATACAAGAGGGACGGCATCCGGTAGTGGAGAAGGGGGTAAAGGAAGGATTCGTGCCGAATGACGTTCGACTTGATAAAAACAACCGACTGCTCGTTATCACCGGGCCAAATATGAGCGGGAAGAGCACGTTCATGCGTCAGGTTGCCTTAATCACGCTGATGGCTCAGCTCGGCTCATTTGTGCCCGCAAAGGAGGCGAAGATCAGTGTTGTAGACCGGATTTTTACACGGGTGGGCGCGTACGACGACCTTTCAATGGGTCAGAGCTCATTCATGGTCGAGATGAGCGAGACGGCGAATATCTTGAATAACGCGACCGACCGCAGCCTGATAATTCTTGATGAGATCGGGCGAGGCACCAGCACGCTGGACGGCGTCAGTATCGCGTGGTCCGTCGGGGAATATGTGAATACGCGACTAAAAGCGAAAACGATGTTTGCAACACACTTCTACGAGCTCACGGAGCTCGCGGATATACTTGATAACGCACGATGCTACAATGTCTCGATAAAAGAGGTTGCCGGTGAGATATTCTTTATACGGAAGGTTGTGGAAGGAAAAGGGTCAAAGAGCTACGGGATACAGGTTGCGAAACTCGCAGGATTGCCTGATGAGGTCATACAATCTGCCAAAAGCGTTTTGAAGCGGATGGAAAGCGAAGCGGAACGAGCAGGAGCAAGAAGCAAAGAGGGAGCGAAAGAAGAAAAGGAAGTAGTCGTAGAGAAGGAATACGTCGTGGAGGCGCACCCCGTGCTTGAGGAATTGAAGTCAATAAACGTGGAGCAGATATCACCGATAGAGGCGCTAAATTTGTTGTACGAGATGAAGAAGAAGGTAGGTGGATCCCATTTGTAGATGTACTGCTATAATTGCCAGTCACGCTGCTGTGTTAGGCGACCGTTTTGCCCATCTACTCTTTGTCTCATTTCCTTCTGATTCGTATCCTCCATGGTTCTATAACAATCAGATTTCCCTTGAAGTCATCTTCCGATAAATCCTTAAATCTTTCTCTTTAAGGATCCTTCCTGTGGAGCGGGGCATATCCTCGTCGATAACAAACTTCAGCATTTCATCCTATCACTTTAACTTCTTCGCTGGATAGGACCTTAGCTGCATAGTCAAGGACAGCCAGTATATCCTCACGGGTGATTTCATACTCTGCCATAACCTCTTCGTAGGTCATTCCTCCTGCAAGTTTGCCTATGATAAGGTCTACTGGAACACGTGTCCCGCTAATTACGGGCTTGCCAAAACGGATTTTCTCATCTACACTAATCCTCGGAGCTATTTCCATGGTAATCTACTTTGGTTTTTGTTTTATATATTATTTTCCACAAACCCTATTTTATTGTCCTGAGTGGAATGAACTGTCAGGCAAAATGTCGCCTAACTCCGGTTTGGCAGAACTTCATCCCTCTTCATCTACCACCTCCCGACTCAAGATAGAGTCTAACGGACTTTTTATTTTACTCAGATCTTTATTACTCACCTGTGTATATATCTCCGTTGTTTTACTGCTCTTATGCCCCAGTAACTCTTGAATGTACCGTAGATCCACCCCACTTTCAAGTAAATGCGGTGCAAAGCTATGGCGCCGACAGTATCCTCAAAGATCTTTTGCACCGTTATTTCCCCTCCTCCCATGAATTGTGGATATTAAAGTTCGTATAGCATTCCATTTTGATGATACATCCGAAGTACTTCGTTTATCCACAACTCTAAACGAACCGTATTCTTGATAAAAGGCTTCAACAGCTTTTATAATAAAAAGCTATTTAATTTAACCCTCCATTATTTTTAATTACTACCCATGCAGACGCCCAGAAAAAAATATGAATCGAAGTATAAGCCCTGGCTCGAGCATCAGGGAAAAGCAATACTGGGTGAAGGACGAGCAAAGCTGCTCATGGAGATTCGCGATCTGGCATCCATCAGAAAGGCTGCCGAAAAGCTTGCTATACCGTACCGAACTGCATGGGAACATATACGGAAAATAGAGGATGCAATAGGCGCTCCTGTGGTGAAAACCTATCGTGGCGGTGCCAAGGGCGGAGGCGGTGCAGCGCTGACGGAAGAAGGAGCGCGCATCTTACGTGAATATGAGCGGTATGAACGTTATTTAGAAGGTGTATCCGCGGATAAGGAATTTTGGGAGGCGCTGTATATGAAAATAAGTGCACGAAATAGACTTAAGGGTGTGATAAAAGGGATAGAGAAAGGTGAAGTTGCTGCTTCGGTACGAATCGAGATCACAACGCCAACGGTCATCACGGCATTGATAACGAGAGCTGCGGTAGATGACCTTGAGCTCAAAATCGGCGATGAAGTCGAAGCTGTGATAAAAGCAACCGAGGTAATGATCTCCACGGAGTAAAGCTCAAAAACTTACTCTTCCTCCTCGAATCCTTCCACGCTGAGTTCTCCACCTTCCTTCTCCAATAACTTCTCCACTTTATAGCCCGCCTCGTCTAACTTCTTCGTGCAAAATTTGCACAGCTCCATACCCTCCTCGAAGATCTTCAGTGAATCTTCCAACGAAAGATTACCCTCGCCCAGTTTCTCCACTATTGCCTCTAACCGCTTCATCGCCTCTTCAAACGCCATTCCTTCCCCTTCTTCCATTTTAGCCCATCACCTTGACAACTTTCTTCCTATTTAGTGAAAATAAACGATGAGTAAAGTAAATTATACTTATAGGTTTTGATGCCTCTTCACGTCCTTCTCCTTCACTTCTGAAACTGCCGTTCCATCCTTGAATAATACCTTGAGCGCGTCACCAACCGAGATATCAGTTATACTCCGTACAATCTTCCCTTCCGGCAATTTCGAACAGATACTATACCCCCGCTCAAGGATTGCCAACGGACTTAACGCGTCCAGTTTGCCCATAAGGGCTTGTAAGCTTTTACGCTGTACGGTCACGAGATGCGTGATCTCAGCAACGATACTCCGCTTGAGTTCATCCAACGTCTGCCGATATTGGTTTATCCGCTCGGTGGGCTTTCTAAATAAGATGCTCTTTTCTATAACCTCTAACCGCTTCCGGTAAAATTCAATCGCTTTAAAAAGGCTCTGCCGTATCCGCACCTCCAAAGACCGCAAGTTCCTCTCTATCTCACGGTTGTCCGGCACAACGAGTTCTGCTGCTTCTGAAGGGGTCGCCGCTCGTTTATCAGCCACAAAATCCGCGATGGTAAAGTCCGTCTCATGCCCCACCGCAGAAATCACCGGGATTCCCGATGAGAAAATCTCCCTGGCGACACACTCTTCGTTAAACGCCCACAGCTCTTCTATCGAACCCCCTCCTCGACCCACGATAAGCACGTCTATCTTCTCCCGTTCTGCGTTATACCGGTTCATCAGCTGAATGGCCCGTACAATTTGCGCAGGGGCCTCCTCACCCTGAACCGCTACGGGCGCCAGCAAAATATGGACATGCGGGAATCGTTTCTTCGTAATCTTTAAGATATCCCGGATGGCTGCACCGGTTGGCGAGGTGATAATGCCTATTCGGGCTGGGAAACTCGGTATCGGCTTCTTATACACCACGTCAAACAACCCTTCCTCCTTCAACTTCTTCTTTAACTGCTCAAATGCAAGATAGAGCGCACCTATCCCCGCCTCCTGTATCTCCTCCACGTATAACTGGTACCTGCCTCGCTTCTCATACACACTGATATGGCCTCTGACGATCACGCTCATCCCATCCTCAGGGACAAACTTCAGGTCGAGGTTTCGTTCCCTGAACATCACGCACTGCAACTCCGAGAATTCATCCTTGAGCGTGAAGTATAAATGACCAGACGTCGGCTGGCTGAGATTGGAGAGCTCGCCCTTGATATAAATGTCCCGCAGCACCTTATCCTCGTCTAATCGCTGTCGAATGTATCTCGTAACCTCCTGGACGGTGTATATGTGAGGTGCTTCTACCCCCTTCTCTTCCTCGATTCCTTCTATCTCGGGTGCTCGTTCGCGCTCAACATCACTCTTCTCTTCGTCTTCATCCTTCTTCAAATGCATGAAATCCAGTAAGGTCATACCCTTTAGGTGCTTCTCCATCTTCTATTCCATCAACCTCTTCACATATACATCCTCATAAATCGGCCCTTTGGGCGTCAGCGTGCTCCTCTTTAATTTCAGCTCCTCGACACGCATCTTCCCCACAGAGACACCCCTCAGTTCCGCTATCATCTTCACGATCCGCCCTATCTCCGTTGACTTTAATGGCCTTTTCACCCTGCAGAGCGTTACATGTGTACTGAAGCGCTTTTCAAGCGGGAATCCTAAATCGTGCAGTGCACCTTCTACCTCCTCTTGCAGCGCTTTCAACTCCTCCGCACCTCTTCCAATACCCACCCAGATAACCCGTATGCTTCGTACCCTGTCCGGTGAGGCCTCTGGAAAGAACCCTACACCGCGCAGTTCTATATCAAACGGTTTTTTAGTTATCTCCGCTAATGCGCTCGTAATCCGTTCCACATCATCTTCCGGAACATCCCCGAGGAATTTTACCGTTTGATGCGCCTGGTTCGCATCCACCAATTTTACTGCACCATGCAATCCTAACCCGGCAAAATCTTTAGTTATCTCCGCTATCTTTCTTCTTACTTCCTCAGAGAGGTCAACCGCGATAAATGTCCTCATGGCACTCTTCCCTATTATAAAACACGTTCTTTCTCAAGAAAGATAAAATTAATTGATCCTCTTCGCGCTCTCTTCTAAGGGTAGAGTTGAAGAACGCTTTTTATCATCCTGTGGTAGGCGTTTGCGTTCAAGGAGGCGAAGCAATTTTACCATTCGTGAGCCCGAGCGTTGCCTCTTCTCATCCTCCCGTTCCTGATATGTCCTTATTGCCCTGAGGAGGTCTACTCTTCTGAACTCTGGCCAGAACGGAGCACAGAAATACGCCGCACATTCGTTCCCCAACGCCTGCCAGGGCACGAAATTGCTCAACCTCATCTCCCCACCGGTTCTTATGATCAAATCCACACTCGTCTTTGCTCCCGAAGCAGACGCTTCATCCTCTCCCTCAAGTTCGCTTATGTATAAATGCCTTGAGATCGTCTCTTCATCGATGTCATCCGGATTCAATAAGCCTCTTTTTACCCTGTTCGCTATGATGCGCACCCCATCAACGATCTCCATCCGTCCACTATACGCCACGGCAATGAATAATTTGAAGTTGGTATACCGCTCGGTTGCGTGTTCTGCTTTTTGTATCGCTTCTCTCACTGATTCCGGCAGCAGATTGGTATTCCCTATCGCTCTCACTCGTACTTTACGCGTATGAACCCTTTCCTCCTCGCTTATCTTCTCAAATTCCACACGCATGAGTTCAAAAAGCTTCTCTTGCTCCTCAGCCGTCCTGCAGAAGTTTTCAAGAGAAAACGCATAGAGCGTGAGCTGTTTCACCCCGATATCGAAGCACCATTCGATCACCCGTTCCGTTATCCCCGCGCCATAGTTATACCCCTCTTCCGTTGAGATTCCGAGCTTCCTCGCATACCTTCTATTCCCATCCATGATTATCGCTACGTGTTCAGGTAAACGCCGCTCTACTATCTCCTCCTCCAGCAGGTTCTCGTATTTCCCATAAACCCTCTCTCGCAACCAGTTGCATACTCCAGCAGCTTTGAGCACTGCAAAGAGCTTCATTCCGTTGGTTTTTGCACTCATTTCATCATTCTCCCCTTCACCTGGTCACGCTCCTGATCTCCTTCCGAAGTCCATGACCTTTACCTTCAGCTCAGAAAGCTCTACAACCGTTGCACAGCCCGCAACTGGATTTATACCCCTCTTTCTTTGATATGGGGTTTGTGATTGCCATGTCCCGGAATTTATAAGGAGCACGTTCCGGTATTTAGAGACACCAACGGTATGGGTATGTCCCGAGTGGAGTATCTCAGGAACGGGGTCAATTACACCATAATCATGTTCATCGTGAACAATAGAGACATTGTTCCCATAGATTGGGGCAAGATGTCGTCTTCTCAGCATCTCTACCATCACGTCTTCCGGCTTTGAATAGCTCAACCTCGATACCGAGTTAACAAAATCATCATACGATTGGCCGTGGTATACCAACACCTGCCTGCCACCAATTTGTATATACGCAGGGTTGCTCACGAAGCAGGTATCATCAGGGAAGAAGTTCCTGATGCCCTCTGGCAATGGAGGCTGTGGCTCTGCACTTCTCACCGCATCATGGTTCCCCGGCGCTAACACGACCTGTATATGCGAGGGGATAGCGCGAAGATATCCCGCTGCTCCTTTGTATTGCTCTTCAATATCCGTAAGTAATAAATCCTCCTCCTGACCAGGGTATACCCCTATTCCATCAACAATATCACCAGCAACAACCAGATATGCAATCCCACTGCTTTTTGCTGCTTCTTTTAACCACTCTACGAAACTGTCCCAGGTCTCTTCCAGGAAGGTGGTGCTTCCCACATGCAGATCAGAGATAAATACTGCGTATAAGGCCGTTCCCCTTTGCTTCTCCTTTTCGGGCAAAGGTAATGATAATTGCGCGGTTGATGAGGAGATGGGGACATCTGGATAGATTATCCTATCCGCAATGAGATACCCGCCGTGAGATACAAAACCAGTCACGCCTATCACCTCATCAGGTATTATCTCCTGGTGATGTGGCACGATTACGGATAGCATACCGGTACCGTCCTCCAACTCAACTCGGAGATTTCCTTTTGCCGTTTTATGTAGAGAAGAGACCATCCCCACCACGGAAATCTCCTCGCTTCCACTCCCATTTTTTATAAACCGGATCTGCCCGCATTTGAGCCTCTTTCTGAGTATGCCGCTTAGCCGCTCATATCGGTCAATGAAATGCGGTAAGAACTCTTTGTTGTCTCCAACCCTATGCTCAGGGAACGATTTTATTATCGCTGGGGCTTCCGCGTGCATCTGCGGTTTGACTTCACTCGTTTCTCGTTCAGCAGCTCGTGCGCCTTTTTTGATAAAATCAGCTAGCTGCTCGGGTGTAATTACAAAAATTGAAGGGTCTATCGATTTAATCACGCTTTCTGCGAGCGCACCCAGGTCGAGCTGTCCTTCGCTTTTACGGTTATCGGAATAGTGTTTGAGGAGCTCAATTGCCTCGGGATGAACCTGGAATCCGAAATCGGCGAACCTCTTTACAAGTTCTCGTTCCTCCGAGCTTTCTCTTCCCTCACTAACATTTCGCGCAATCATTGTTCCTTTGGTAAAGCTCTCTTTTCTAAAGAAAGGTCTTTTACAGCCATTCCTTTATCCTTGCTTCTAAATACGCCTTGGGCAGAGCGCCCTGTATGACATCCACAGGGTTGCCACCTTTGAAGATGAAGAGTGTAGGTATAGCCATTATGGCAAATTCCGCGGCTACTCGTGGATTCTCATCCACATTCAGTTTTCCAAACACGACTCTTCCCGCGTATTCTTTCGCCAACTCTTCGATTACCGGTGCAATCATTCGACAAGGACCACACCACGCAGCCCAGCAATCCACAACGACCAGGGGATATCTTTTTACCGTCTCTACAAAGGTTGAATCGGTTATCGTCACAGGATGGTCTATTCTATCCTCACCTTTTCTTCCTCCCTCTTTCTTCGATGCGGCCTTCCCTTCCATTTCACGCATTTTCCTAGCTCTTATCCGCTCTATCTCCCTTTCTTCATCGCTCATACTCGTGCTATCCTCCTCTTTTTCTTCTCTCATACTAAACGATGCCTCCTTCACTGCATCTATTTGATCTCTTTAAATCTATTACGATTTCTTTTAAAAAACGTGGAAATCATTGATAAACTTTGTGTGTATATAATTAATGTGTACCGTATTGTGGTTGCCTCTAAACGGTCATTGCCATCTTTTGATTTGATGCGTACCGCAGGGACCGTGCAATACGGCTGGTTGTAGCCCTTTGTTTGCCATAGTACTCATCCTTCGCTTTTTAGCTAGCGAGGTCACACTACTCTTCGAAAAGGGCATTTGTATATCTGCTCTTTTTCTATTTAAAGTTATTGAACGAACGTATCTTCTTTCAAGCAAGCCTTGAACGTTCATTCTCATCCTGAGTCTGGTTCATGGAGTGGTGTGGCAAAGGCTTTCTCTACCGATGGTCGGTGGATGGCGTTATAAGAACAGAAAGGGATTATACGTCGATCCGGTGTGGCATAGTGGATGCCGCATCTCCTGACCCTTTCCAAATCGAAGTTATAGGGATCCTGGAAGTGCATCGCACCAATAAAGAGCGTTTTGCGATGAAACTCCGCAAGAGAATCCCGATTCCCTAATCCCAGTATGTTGACGAGCAACGTTAACGAGTCAATGCCCTCTGGCGCTTTATCCTTATCGATAAACTTTCGTAACGCTGCTATGAGCCCTGCTAATGTTTTTATTTTGCCTATCTTCGATTTGTTCATCTCCTCCGCAGCCTCCTTTGAGAATGCTATGAAACCCTCAACGTCCATAAATTCTGTTATGGGTATGAACCTCCCGCGTTCAACGAAGACATACGTTGCGGCACCACAATGCGGATGAACCGTGAACTCAATCTGAGGCACTCTTTTCCACGCCTCCACAAAATAAGAGACCGGGAGGACAAATGGCACGGGATAAAAACTCTCTTTCGGTATCTCTCCGCCTGTTTGCTCTTCGAGCAGATTGATGAAGTCTGGAATGGTTATTCTCCCCTTCTTCCGCTCTGACTCGTCTACTCGCCCTTCGAACGCAATAGGCTGTGCATTCAGACCTCGTATAATATCCAGGTTTTTAGCCGCAAATCGTACCATCTCCCCTATCTGGTCGTCATTCACACCCTTCATGAGCGTGGGAACGAGCACGACACTTTTTATTCCTCCTCGCCGGCAGTTCTCTATTGCCTTCAACTTCGTTTTTAACGCGGAATAGCCCCTTAATATCTTATAGGGTTCTTCGGTCACCCCATCAAACTGCAAATAAACCGTATGCAGGCCCGCCTCTTTTAAGTCATGACAAAACTCCACGCTCCGTGCCATTGCTATTCCATTCGTCGCCACCTGAAGATGAGGAAAGCCAAGTTTGCGTGCCATTTTTACAATCTCCACGAAATCGTTCCTCAACGTTGGTTCACCGCCTGCAAACTGCACCGCGGGGCAGGGTGGGACCTCACTCCTGAGCAGTTTCATCATCTCCTCCAGCTGTTCCATCGTCGGTTCATAGAGATAGCCAGAGACCGCAGCGTTTGCAAAACAGATTGGACATCGCTGGTTACACCGGTTCGTGAGGTCTATAATGGCGAGCAATGTCGAGCTCTTATGCTCCGGGCAGAGGCCGCAATCAAAAAGGCAGCCTTTATCACTATCGGTAATTTGAATACCGGCAGTACCTTCATAATGCCACCTCGCAAATTTCTTATAAAGATCGGCATCCGACCAGATTACATCATCAAATTCGCCATGCTCCTCACATCTCTTTTTTATCAGTATTTTGCCCTCTTCTTCATACAACTCCGCATCTATAACCTCGAGACACTGAGGACACAATGATCTCGTTTTCATTTTCATTTTCATATCGTTCATCCGCGATCACATCTATTTAAATAAAATAAAAGAGGGTAAAATCGATATATAAAATTAACTAAATAATAGATGGGTAGGAGAACATGGTTACCGCACTAGAAGTCGTAGAGGGGATAAAAAGTGGAAATATCTCGTGCGAGGAGTTACTTTTACAAATCTATGAGCGAATAGAGAGAAGTGAATTAAATTGTTTTATCACGTTGAACAAAGAGACCGCGGTTAGGGAAGCGAGAGAAGTGGACAAGAGACGCGAAGAGGAGGAATACAGGCGAAAAAAACTGCTCGGCGTGCCTGTAGCCGTCAAGGATAGTATCTCCACAAAGGGCATTCAAACCACGTGCGCATCAAAAATTCTTACCGGGTACGTTCCTCCCTTTGATGCCACCGTCGTAGCGGCATTGAAGAAAGAAGGAGCTATAATCGTAGGAAAAACGAATATGGATGAGTTCTGTATGGGCTCTTCCACCGAAACCAGTTATTACGGGCCAACGAAGAACCCACATGACCTCACCAGGGTGCCCGGAGGGTCTTCGGGTGGTAGTGCCGCGGCAGTAGCAGCAGGAGAAACTATTCTTGCTCTTGGGTCTGATACCGGAGGCTCCATCAGATGCCCGGCGTCTTTCTGTGGAATTGTCGGATTGAAGCCCACTTATGGGTTTGTTTCACGATACGGGCTTATAGCGTATGCAAATTCATTAGAGCAGATAGGGCCGATGGCATCAACGGTAACAGACACTGCATTACTCTTAGAAATACTATCCGCGAAGGATGACGGGGACAGCACACAACTAAAGATACAAAATAACGCAGCTACAAACTACTGCTTCTCGTGGCTAAACGGAACGGGAAACGAACGTGCAGCGATTAAAGGTATGACCATAGGCGTTCCAAAGGAGTTCATCGAGGGCTGTTCGCCGGAGGTTGAAAGGTCAGTGTGGGATGCACTCCATAACTATGAGGATTTAGGTGCAACATACGGGGAGATCAGTATGCGAAACTTGAAATATGCGCTTGCTTCGTATTACATCATTGCGATGTCCGAAGCGTCATCGAACCTTGCGCGGTTCGATGGGCTGAGATACGGGCTCCGAACCGGAAAGGATGAGGACTGGCATACAACGTTTTCAAGGATACGGAGCGAAGGATTTGGCGAGGAAGTGAAAAGGAGGATTATTCTTGGCACGTACGCACTCTCAGCAGGCTATTACGGTAAATATTATTTAAAGGCATTGAAAGTGCGCACGCTGATAAAGAACGAATTTGAAGAGGCATTGAAGACGTATGATCTATTAGCGATGCCAACGATGCCCTTTGTCGCCTTTAAGCTTGGAGAACGGATAAAAGACCCGCTTTCGTTGTATCTCGCGGATGTGAACACGGTTTCTGTCAACCTGGCGGGTGTTCCTTCACTCTCCATTCCGTGTGGGGTTTCGCACGGATTGCCAATCGGCTTGCAGCTCGTCGGTAAGCATTTTGAAGAGGATGAGCTATTAAGAGCAGCTTTCGTTTATGAACAAAACAGCTCGTGAGAAGAATAATGCACTACATAATCACGGAGAAGGAGACCACAGCAAGAAGAATCGCCGCGATTCTATCAGCCGAGAAAGCAAAGAAGAGGAAGATAGGGGGTATCGATGCCTATGAGTTCGATGGAACGGTAGTTGCAGGACTAAGCGGCCATGTCTTCCGTCTGGACTACCCACCACCGTATAATAAGTGGAGCAAGATAAATCCCTACACCCTGATTGACGCCCGAATAGTAGCCGTTGCATTAAAAAAAACCATTGTTGATGCGCTGAAACAGATAGCAAACGATGCTGAGTCTGTAACCATCGCGACCGACTACGACCGCGAAGGTGAGTTAATCGGTGTTGAAGCGCTCCGCATTATTAAAAAGATAAATCCCGATCTACACGTTGACAGGATGCGATACAGTGCGATAACCGAGCAAGCAATAAAAGAAAGCGTAGCCGCACGAAGTAACGTTGATTATAACCTGGCGGCTTCAGCCGAGGCGAGAGGGATAATCGACTTGATATGGGGAGCAGCACTGACACGGTTCATTTCGCTCTCCGCGAATCGGTTAGGTGAGGGGTTCTTTTCGGTTGGTCGTGTTCAATCTCCCACACTTGCCTTGGTCGTGGCGCGGGAAAAAGAGATTGAGAAATTCGTTCCTCGTAACTACTGGGAACTGCATGCGAGATTAAAGACGGAAACGGGCGAGATTTTCGAGGTTATCCATGAAACGCAAAAATTCTGGGAGAGAGAAGAAGTTGAAGGGATAAAATCGAGAATAGAAGCAGCCGAAGAAGGTTGTGTTCGTGAGGTGGAGACGCGTTTGAGGAATGAAAAACCGCCTGCTCCGTTTGATACCACCGGTTTTATAAGGGCCGCATCGTCAATCGGCTATGCTCCAAAGCGGGCAATGAATATCGCTGAGCGCTTATACCTGCAAGGGCTCATCTCTTATCATCGCACGGATAATACCACGTATCCCGATACGCTCGATTTAAAGCTGTTAGTGAAGCTCTTCCTCGAGAACACCGAATTTGGTGATCATGCCCGCCTCATCTTACAGAAGAAGCGATTGAAGCCAACCGCGGGTAAAAAAAGGACCACTGACCATCCACCCATCCATCCCGTCTCAGCGGTATCCAGAGATAAGATGGGCAAGGCGGAGTGGACTATCTATGAACTCGTGGTAAGGCGGTTTTTAGCTACACTTTCCGATGCCGCACGATGGGAAGATACCGAGGTGAAGATAGAGCTTGGTGGAGAGATCTTTGAAGCAAAGGGGAGAGAATTAAAGGAAGAAGGGTTCCTCGCTATTTATCCCTATCAGAAAAAAGAGGAATGGATCCTACCCAGGTTAAAAGAGGGCGAGAACGTAAAAATAGAGCAGATAGAGATTGTAGAGAAGGAAACAAAGCCGCCAAACAGGATCTCACAAGCGGGCTTAATAAAAAAGATGGATGATCTGGGGCTTGGCACGAAGAGCACACGACATGAGATCATAGGGAAATTGTACGAACGGACATACGTGCAGGATAATCCTGTTAAGCCCACTGAAACGGCATTCGCACTTATCGAGTCGTTAGAAAAATATGCGACGATGATAACGAAGCCGGAGATGACCAAAACGCTGGAGCAGGAGATGGACGAGATACGCGACGGTAAACGAAAGAAGGAGGATGTTGTGGCTGATTCGAGAGCTATGCTGAAAGCGGTCTTTGAGGAGATGACGAAGAACCGGGAGGAGATAGCGAAATCACTGAAAGAGGCGATAAAAGGGGGTACCATTGTAGGAACCTGCCCGGCATGTGGCTCTGAACTTTTCGTGGCGATTTCTCAACGAGGGAAGCGATTTGTGGGCTGCCGGAATTATCCTACCTGTACGTTCTCGTTGCCACTACCACGAAGTGGAAGACTGCTCGTGACCACTGATACCTGCGATACCCATCCGTTCTTATTTAAATTGAGAATAATGAAGAAGGGTATGAAGCGACCGTGGGATTTCGGCTGTCCTTATTGCAATTTCTTGCACTGGGAGGAAAAGAGCGGGGATACTTAGAGCAGGCGTATTCAGACGAAAATAAATAGGGGGTATTTATAAGAGGATTTTATTATAAGGAGTAGGAATCTATAGTATAGAAATGAAAAAGATGCTCTTTCAAGAAGAGGTGCAGTACTTCAACCGCAAGTTGTCCGCGGTTATCGATCAGGAATTGGAGGGGTGCACCAATGAGATTTTATACGATGCGCTGAGTTATATAAAAGATACCGAAGGGAAGAGACTTCGTCCTATCATCTGCCTCCTCTCCGCGGAGGCGGTGGGTGGCTCAAGGGAAAAAGCCTTGTTCACCGCGATAGCGATCGAGCTCCTCCATAACGCCTCGCTGGTTCATGATGATATCATCGATGAGAATTACATACGGAGGAAGAATCCTTCTAATCCTGCGAGATATGGCGAAAAGAAGGCGATAATCATCGGTGATCTCTTATTTGGACTCTCTTGCGAGATGCTTGCGCGGTGTGGCGTTCCGGAAGTTGTGGGCTTGGTCTCGAATGCTGTTGCGGATATCGCTCTGGGGCAATATCTGGAGTTCACGCTACGAGACTCGCAAGATGTGACAGAGCAATCGTATATGGAGGTAGCTGAGCTGAAAACCGCTTCGACCTTTATGGCGAGCGCAGAAGCAGGTGCGGTACTCGGAGGTGGGAGCGAAGTAGAAATCGAGAAGCTGCGCACTTATGGTAAAAATTTAGGGATTGCATTTCAGATTCAAGATGATATTTTAGATATCTGCGGTGACCCTGCGGAAACCGGAAAGCCAGTTGGATTGGACATCAAGAATGGTGAAAGAACTATTCTTGTCATCCACGCCTTAACTCATTCAAAGAATCAAGAAAAGGAGTATATAACGGGGATTCTCTCACGGGATAGCGAACCCGGCAGTTTTGACATTGAGCGGGTGCGGAGCATTTTGGTAGACGCTGGCTCGATTGATCATGCACTTCAGCTTTCCGAGAGGTTTGTAAGAAGTGCGGGAACTTGTATTGCCGGACTCGAGGATTCGGAAGCGAAGCAGAAACTCCAATTCATCGCTGACTTTTCGCAGGAGCGAATAAAACTTCACGTCTCAAATACCTTTTTATAATCCGTCAATCATTTGCAATTTGAAATAACCGATCGCGAGTTCTTCACGATGAGAAGGCCGGCAAAATAATCGAATAGAAATCTTTCTGCCAATTTTTATTCTCCTTTCCCTTTCAAACAGCCCCATCCTCAAACCTCACAAATACTTTGTAGCAAACCTATTCAGATCTAAAACCTCGAAATCCACCAATTTTGGAATATCCTTTGCCTCAGTTAGCATCACATCTGAATAAACCACAGCAGTAGCCACTATCGGACAATCAGGTAAATCCTTTATCCTCTCATGAACGTCAAGCATAATCGGCAATGTATCAAGCGTGAAAACGGGCTTCAGATCAATTTTTGAGGATAAAATGCTCTTCATTCCTGTATAAAACCGCTCTTTTGCTTTTTCCTTACCAGATATGAACCTGCTCGCCTTTCCAAATAGTTCGAAGAGCGACAATTCGTTGATGATAAATGAATGCCTCGATGAAAACAATTTTTCGAGCAAATCCTCAGGCAAATCAATGTCAATTCCAACCGCAGGTAGCAGGTATGTTGTATCCAAAAGGACTTTCATCTTCTTATTACTTCCTCTGCGAGCTCCTTTCGCTCCTTCTCAAACTCCTTTACCGTTGTTTTAGCGAATTTCGGCATCTTAATCGCGGTAAGTATGTCCGGGACAGGTTCAACAATCAATTTCGATTTTTCTACTCGATATACAACCTCACCGCCACTTTTCAAGCCAAGCATATCCCTTATCTTCTTTGGTGGAAACAGCTCTCCTTTCTTACCAACAATACCTTTTACGCTCATATTCTTATCACCGTATAAATTGTTTATATTCTGAGATTAATAAGTTTTTCGAAGATTCTCCTTCTCACCCTTTTAAAAACTCACTTATCCATACATCAACCAAATTCGTGCAGAACCTTCTTACTCTTCCTTTGTATTCGTCATCTAAATATCCTAACTGCTCTTGCTTCATAAACCTTGCAAATT
>JACUTR010000032.1 GCA_014859735.1 Candidatus Methanophagales archaeon
ACTTCATAAATTCAAATTTAGAGATAATCTATATCAACATGTGCGGAATATGGGTAAAAAGAAAAGGCGTTTGTTTAAGGGCTACGGGAAGGAGATATAGGTATTGAGTGATAGAGGACTCTTCTATTATGAGCTTGGTGGGTAAAGATATTGATGGTGAAGAGAGGCTGCAAAATACTGTCTCTTTAATGGATGCAAATTTAGTTCTTCTGATGATACAGCCCCCCCAGTGCCAAAATCTGTTGTTATAGTTGCTGTTTTGCCAATTGTCGAACCTTTTTCATCGTTAATTTCCCTAAATTCAGCCCAAACCCCGGGAATGTATGATATACCTTTCCCTTTTTTTGGAGTGATCTGAAGCGTTGTTTTGAGTACATACACATCTCCTCTCCGAGGATTAGGTATTTCAAAACCAACTCGATCATCAGTTACAGATACAGCATAATCCATTGAACATGACAATACACGAACATCAGCCTCAGGAGTGGATATTGCATTGATACTCACTCCAATACTATCAAAACTTGATTGAGGATTGAGTTTGACCGTTAACATCTGCGTCCCAGTGGACTCAAAATAGATGTTGTCCACTGCTCTTTCGATCGAGAAAGGAGGAAACATTCTTTTCGTGTCACCAGTCCGAAAATTCATTCCAAACCCTCCATCTTCTAATACATCTCTCCCAACTGCTGTGTATGGATCTACTTGACTGAAGCTACATCTACGCTCCCAATTCGATTTATCCTCAATTATTCCTTCTTCACTTGGAGTAAAAGTAAGCCTGATCTCTTCAATCTGTTCATCCGAATTATCAATCCGATTATGTATCTGAAAACGATATGACTTGTATATCGTGTACTCATTATTTCTGATCTCATTTGAGTTGGTATCAATTATCCATGCCTCATCTAGAAGAACACCAACATCGTTCTGTGATGATGCATAAACCGGTGGTAGACTTCCAATTAAGAGAGAAGCAACTATGACAAGCATGAATGTTGCTTTAAGGCATTCTTTCGCAAAATGATGCTCTTTCTGGTTTCCGGATGCTATTTTATTTAATTTGTTTATCATTTACATCACTATCACTATCTTCCTCCTCTCAATTATTACTTCTGTCTCTCCTCCGCTTTTTCGTCTAACAACGAATATTATCGCTATGCTACCAAGTACGGATAATATCATTAATATCCACGACATTGGTATTTCTGAAAGACTCGTTGGACTTGCTGTACTCAGGCACATTTGCCGACATATAAATCGTTGTAGAAGCCTCGTGTTTTGTTCCATCACTATCTTCATATCTCAAGATTTCCTTTCACACTTTAGACAATTTTGTCAACCTCTCCAAAAAATAAAAGGAGACAAAGAAGTTTCAAAACCTCTCTATCTCCAGACTCTTCTTCTTCTCCTCTATCTTCTTATCGAGTATCTCATCAAGCTCCTTCGTCTCTATCTCCTTACCCCAGACCGCTTCTATCTCTTCATCTGGCAACTGGTCTATCGCATCCAGAACGTGCTTATCACTTATCTTTGCGACTTCACCAAGCCGCTTTAACACCTGCTTCTCATTGAAGTTCTCCTCCACCATGATGTCCATCAACCTTTCCGAAGTCAGCGTTCCTTCAATCTTGTTCCAGAACTCGCCTTTGAATATCTCCTTACCCTTTGACAGAATCGAATTCATCTTATCCAACGCGCGAATACCCAGGTCTACCTTTGCGAGTTCCAGATCCTTTGTTGCTATCTCGCCCTCTATCCGGTTCATCTGCCTGAGCAATGCCCTTCGTTCATACCTGTCCTTCTCCTTACCTTCCTCATACAACTTCTTCCACTTGTCCTTCAATTTCCTGAGCTCTGGTATCGCCTGCTCCTCCTTCATGCTCAATCGCATTCTCTCTTTCTGCACGTCCTCCACCTTCGGAACCTTCGCTCCAAACCCAAGTGTTTCCTTCAAACTTTCCAACAATCCCATTTTTTCACATCACCTCCTTTTTTCAACTTTTTTTACCGCCGAGCCCGCAGGGAACACAGACCTCATCTCAGCGCTCTCCGCGCTCTCTGTGGTAAACAAATATTCCCGTTCAACGGGATTTAGCAATGACAATTCCAAACTCCTTATCATACCTCACCTCACCCATTCCTTCCTTCTCGAGGTCATAAAACACCTTCTTCGCAAGCCTTTTTCCTTCCTCTCCACCCTCTGTCGCTTCCTCCACCACTCTGTCAAGCACTGCAAAATTCTTGAGTCCCAATCTCTCAAGCACATACTCCTTTATCGCTCTCACTTTCTCCTCGTCGAACACCGGCTTGAATAAATCAATGTACGCCTTTATCCGCTCATCTGATTCGTTGTAGAACACCTCGCCAGTCTCCAGATCCACCAAACATAACGAGACGTATCTGCTCACGAAATTCTTGTGAAACTCTCCGGAATTAACATGTTCAAGCACCTTCCTATCAAATCCCGTGACAGATGTGATCCCAAGCACGTGGAAATAATTACCATACTCCGCACTGCCAATGTATCTCGTCAACACTGACAGCAACTCGGACAGCGTCACACTCCTCGTATCAAACCCGTTCTCTCCATAATCCAGCAAATGACCCAACACTGCAGCTTCTATTATTACTTTCGTCTCGTTCCACCCAAAAAGCTTATACCTCTTCTCCGCAACCGCGTATCGCGACCGAAGATTCAAAGGTAACATACCCGTTACTTCGTCATAATTAATCTTCAACCTCTTCACTATCTCATCCGCATCATCAAACTTGCAATGGTACCTCCACCTCCACCTGTTTATCTTTCGCTCTTTCCTCTCTATCGGGTCGTATATCATCTTTGGAAGTTCGTTCATCTTGATATCAAATCTTCCGATGTAATTCAACTCCTGAATCTTCGCAACATCTCTCGTTACAAATCGCTTCACCTCGCCACCCTCTAAAATAGCCCTGATTTTTCCTAATAGCTCTTCTAACCCTCTCTTTTCGTATTCTAATCCCTCTCTTTTCGTATTCTAATCCCTCTCTTTCGTTTTTTAATTCCTCTTCCTTCTTTTCCAGTTCTTCTCTTAGCGTGTTGATATTCCCCAGTTCATCCTCAAACGCTCTCATCGCAGCTTCTTTCAATTCAGCCTTTTGCCTCTCCGCAGCTTCTTTCAATTCCCGCTCCTGTTCATCCAGAGCCTTTCTTCTTCCTTCAATTTCCCCTATACTTTCAGACCATGCACTCTCAAGCTTTTCATACACCTTCCAGACTCCTCTTTTCTCATCCTCAAATTCTCCGAGCCTGGAACTCAAAGCCCCCTTTTCCGCTTCGTTTTTCACAACTTCTCGCTCTAAACTCCTCAATATTCCTTCTAACCGCTCTTTTTCCTCTTTTACCTCCTCTCTTCCTTTTAATCTCGCCTCCAAGCCTGAAAGACTTTGATTAATACTCTCTATTATCCTCTCCCTCCCCTTCTCCGACTCCGCCAAAATCGAACTTATATCCTCCTCAACCGCTGGAAGTCCATACTTCTCGATATATTTCCTCGCAGTCTCCTCCATCTTTTTTACCCGCTCTCCATAAACGCGTTTAAACGCATTTGCTAAATCCCCTGGAATCTCTCTCCTTCTTACAATCTCATCCATGACATTGTAACCCCTGTTAACAGCGTCAAATGCTATTTTCACTAATCCTCGCTCCTTCCCTTTTACTCTCTTGAAGTAGTCCACAAGCTCATCAACAGAAAGCCGTCCTATTACTACAAGCTCCTCAAACCCACGCAGAAATCCCATCTCATCTTCACTAAACCGGTCACCTTTACTAAACTGCTCAAGAGTGCTTTCTCCGTTGTCTACGAAGCACACTACGAGTTTCAATTTCGCCATTGAGATATTTGCCTCCAAAAATTCGTTTGTCTCGCCCTCGAGGTAATATCTCCCGTAGTATTCTTCTCCTATCCTCAAAATCTCGTCCCACCACTGCCTTCGCCTGTATTCCGGTAGCCTTTTCAGCTGCTCCAAATCCATATCTGGCTTTGAAATCTCCTTCGGCAGTGCATTCAACCTTTCCAAATCCTCAATTCTCATCCTATCTTTCATAGCCCCCCACCACTATACACACTATTGTATTATATATCACGGTATTTAAAACTTCCGATTTTTTTACTTTCGTTATTTCAGAAATTATCATTAACGTTTACCGCCGAGGTCGCGGAGAGTGCAGAGATGACGTAAAAAGAAAGGCTGTTCTCTGCGTGCTCCGCGGTAAACTTGTACACCACCATTATTCTCCCTCCAATTTCACCGTGAAGTAAGAGAAATCCTCAATTAATTCCTCTTTCAACGATTTCGACGCATCTTCTATACCTTCTAACTGAATATCAGCCGTTGTTTCTCCTCCTTCTTCTCTTAAAACGACCTTTACACTAACCCCTCCTTTTCCTTTCCTCGAGTATACCCCGTATTCCATCTCAGAAAAAGTGTCACTGAGATACCTGTGCTCGCGGAGAATGGTGTTCTTCTTGCTGAAAATGAAACTTATAAGCTTCTCCACGGACTTTATATCATCCTTAAATGCTACTTTTAAAATTTCAATGCTCTTTTCTGGTTCTACCTTTTCTATCTCCGCTTTGTATATCTCTACTCTTCCCGCACTTATCTTGGAATACAATTCCTCAAGAAAATCGCTTACTTCACCTTCATCCAAATCCGCCTTTACAACTATCGCTTTCACCTCCGATACCTTCCCTTTTCTCTCAGCTTCCCATTTGTCTATAACATACCGCACCCGCTTCTTCTCCGTGTCGTCTGCGCAATCCATGACGATGATGTGTGTTGTCATTTATTACATCTCAATCCGTCATAGTATATAAAACATTAGTATTTTTTGCGGTAGTATTTTAAACTTTTCTGCGTATCTTGTGGTTAGCTGATTTGACATTGTCAGATTAACCGCAGAACTCACAGAGAACGCAGAGAATGTGGGTATAGAGGTTTAGAGTTTGGAGGTTTAGCTAACGAGCTGAACCGCTAATAAACTAAACCTCTAATTCAGCGTTCTCCGCGGTAAATTTTAAATTGACAAAGTCAAGCTAATCGAAGGCATCGAAAAAAAACGAAAGGTTTTTAAATGGGGAGCCGAAATCATCATTCCATGAGTGCGGATTTGCTGGTGCTATCAATTCTCGCAGGTGTCGCCGTCTTATTCTCTTTAGGGGTTTTGGTGAGCAAAGATAATTTTTACTCCTCGCTCTTCATGTCGGTGACCTTGATCTTTGTTGCAGCCGTCTATGCCCTTTTAAATCTCCAGCCTGTCTTCGTTTTAATCGTGTTTATTTTTGTCGGTGCGATTGGTATCGTGACCGTGGCACTTGCGGCAACCTATAGATCTGAGCCCGAGAGGCAAGTATCTCGGTTTTGGATAGTGCCGGTAGTTATAACCGCTTTTATCATCAGCTTCTCCATTTACAGTTACGCGCTCTTCAATCCTCAATCTGTCTCTCCCACCGAGATTGAATTTGAACTGATGAATTTCCTACCCATTACCGAATACCTGGTCCTCATTATATTCCTGATTTCGCTCGTTGTACTTCTCCTGTTATCCGTTTTAAAGATAGGGATAGGAGGGAGAAGTTGAATGGCAACACTCGATATACTGAGTGTGTCGGTGATCTATGCTGCGTCATTTGCGATCTTACTCGTTGGATACCTTGCCGCGATGTCGAGTAAAGATGTGATCAGGCTTCTTATATCGCTGGAGATGATGTTTGGTGCGGTGTTTATGGCTTTGATTCCACTCTTCTCTATTGCGCACCTTGCGAATGCCGCGTTTGGTATCGCGATCATCACGATCTTCGCGAGCAGCGGTGAACTGTTAATCTTGATTTCAGCGATTGTCATACTTGACAGGCAGAAAAGGGATATTCACACGAGTGCTATAACCATAGGAGGTGACAGAGTATGATTATGCTCTACTTCTTGATCTTGCCGTTACTTGCAGCATGTTTAGCACCGCTTTTGAAACCCAGGGCGGCAACCTATCTCACCACGTTGTTCTTCATGCTGCCTTTCTTTGCCATACTCTATTGTATCTTCTATGGTTCCGCTGAGATCCATTTAACGACTTTTTCCCCACCAATAGGCGAGATTTATCTCACTGCGGACTTTATATCCCACGCGTTTGGACTTACGATTTGTATTGTCTCCGCGATGGTCGCCCTTTTCGCTCTACCTTACATGAGGCACCGATTTGAGGAGATGGAGCTCAGTGTTGAAGGCGAGTTCAGGAAATACATCTTCCTGTACGATCTCTATGCTGCTTCGATGTTGTGGCTCGTTTACAGTGGCAATCTCATTCTTCTTTATATCTTCCTCGAGATTGCGCTGATAACTGCGTTCCTCCTCATCTACTTCTATGGATATGGTAACCGGAGGTGGGTGGGTCAATTATACCTGATTTGGAGTTTAATAGCAGGAGTTCTTACGCTGGCAGGATTCCTCCTCATCGGCATTAATAATGATACGCTTGCGCTTAAAGGGATAACTACGGTCGGGATGCTCGCATGGGCGTTTATCTTCGTGGGTATGGTGATAGAACTTCCCGTCTTAGGGCCTCATGTATGGCTTCCGTGGGCACATGCAGAAGCTCCTACTCCGGTGAGTGCATTGCTGAGCCCGTTAACTGTGGGTCTGGCAGGATATGTTCTGCTGAGAATTGCGCTTATAGATTATTCTTTCATCGTGAGCTATCGAAACTATATACTTGCGTATGCGCTCTTCTCAAGCATTTATGCCGGTTTCTCGGTCTTCAAGCAAACGGACTTCAAACGACTGTTAGCGTATTCTACGGTATCGCAGATGGGATATATGCTGGTAGCACTCTGTCTTGGTCCTTTTGGGTTTATCGGCCTGGTTATCCAGTACATGTCCCACGCGTTTGGTAAGTCAATCTTGTTCTCGAGCGCGGGTGGGATTATCGCAGTTCACCATGGTCTCCGTGATGTTCGGCAGATGGGTGGATTGCACGATTCCATACCGGCGATTTCAAATGCTGCGGTAGTCGGATTTCTGAATCTCGGCGGAATCTTGACGGTTGGCATGTTAGGTGAATTCTTCATACTGAGAGGTGTTATAGAAACGTTCGGCATCTCGACCGGGAGTTTATCAATTCTCCTGGCTGTGATATTAATGTTCATCCTCTCGGTTTGGTATGGGTTTTATACAATACGGCAGGTATTCTATGGCAAGCCGAAGGATACAAAAAGGCTTGAGATAAGTAGATACCTTTATGTTCCGCTCTTTATTATCGGTATTACCTCCGTGTTACTGCTCTTACCGCCGCTCTCAACAGCGTTGATACCCGGGCTTAAATCGGTCATTTGGCCATTAATGGGTATGGGAGGTGTTGTGCCATGAACGAGTGGCTTGTTTTTCTGTTGCTGTTCCTGGCGCCTGTAATTAGCAGTGTTCCCATTGTGTTAGCATACAAGAGTGAGAAGTGGACAGCGAAGCTACCACCGCTCTCTGTCTTCGGAATCTTTGTTTCGGTCGTGATGAGCCTTTATATCCTCCTCGTTTTACCCGAGGACCAGCAATATTCTTACGCCTGGATTCCTGAATTCGGCATAAACTTCGTTTTTATGTGCGACTATTTGAGCAGGTACATGGGCGTTATAACCGCAGTTATCGCGTTCTTCATCGCGGTTTACGGGTTGGACTACATGAAGGGGGATTACAGGCCTTCGTGGTACTGGTTCTTCTACAACCTCTTCACCGCATCCATGCTCGTCGTGGTGTACAGCGATAACTTATTCTTGCTCTTCGTCGGTTGGGAGGGACTGGGTGCAGCTTCATGGGGGTTAATCGGGCACTGGTTCAGGGATGATGATGATATCACCTATGTAGGTCGAGAAGGAAGAAAAGCTGGCCCACTGGTGCTTCATTGGCCGCCGAGCTTTGGTGGGTGGCGTGCGATCTCAACCATACGATTTGGCGATGTCCCTATGTTTTTAGCGATCGCTGCGATCTGGGCGTTATCACCCACCCTCAATATATCGGAGATTGAGTGGGGCTCGCTCTTTGGAACGATTGGCGCTGCGGGGACAATAATTCTGTTGCTTTGTTTACTCATGGGGCTGTTCACCAAGTCGGCGCAGGTTCCCTTCAGCGAGTGGCTGATGACTGCGATGACCGGTCCAACAACCGTGAGTGCACTCTTACACAGTGCGACCATGGTAGCAGCGGGAGCATTTGTGTTTATTAAACTCACGTGGTACATTGAGCCCTGGACGTTGCACGGTGTGCATGGGCTCGAGTATGTTTATTTGCTCGTTCTCTTCGTCGGACTCTTGTCAGGATTATACGGCGCGCTTGCAGGGTCGGGGATGCTTGAAAGGAAGGTTCTGCTTGCAGCCTCCACGATGTCGAGTATTGGTCTGATGTTCGCTTCGGCAGCCGCTTCGTTCTGGGTCGGGCATCTCGCTGTGCTCGTTGCGTTCTGGTATATGGCGGTACACGCATTTGCAAAAGCGAGTTTATTCCTCGTCAGTGGTCATTTGATCCATGCTACGCACAGCAGGTTCTTATGCGGTGGTCTCGAGTTCGGGAAGAAGATGATAACCCCCTTTATCGTTACCATCGTCGCTACTACCTTCCTTGTAGGAATACCACCTCTTACCGCTTACTGGGTGAAGTCTGGGATGGATGAAGTCATGGAGCACTTATTCCATGAAGTCGGCTTTCTGCCCCTTATCCTCCTCGTCCTCACCTCGGTGGTTTATGCAGGGATTATGGCGAAATTCCTTAGCTTGAACTTTATAAAAGGAGAGAAACCGCACCACGAGCATACAGAAGGTGGAGGCTTAATGAAATTGGGTTATGTATTGATGGTCTCCGTGCTTTTCGTTTTGATTTACCTTATCTTTACAAGCGAGGAAACTGCGGAATTTGTCCACGCGGGATACGCACCAGTGTCGTTTGCTGTGGGTTTCGCGGTATTAATTGCTTATGTGGTAGCATTGTCCAAACCCAGAATAAGCGCCCTTACCAAGCTCGGCACGTTCTTCAATGACCGAATGTATCTCCCCGTCGTTAATGATTATATAATGCCGAAGATAGGCTTTTTTGTCTCTCACCTCGTTCAGGACTATGGAAACCGGGGGATTGATGGGTTCTTCAATACAAAAGTAATACCCGGTTTATTCGGTGGGATTTCAAGAGGAATCAGAACTATTCAGACAGGATACCTTACCAGGTATATCAACATCGTTCTCGGTCTTGTCATGTTTATTCTTATCGTAGTCGTGGTAGGGGGGTGGTGGTTATGATGGACTTGTCATTGCTGATGATGATTCTTGGGGCCTTACTCATTTTGGTGCTGTGCTCTGTTCTTTCCTTCAAATACCGCGATTTGGGATTCTACGGGGCGATCGTGGCAATTATACTTGGGTCTTCGGCCATTACACTTTCAGCTCCCCATCTCATCTATTATACCGCATTTGTTTTTGCAATCGGTATCATCAACCTGGCTTCGCTCAAGGTGATAAAGAGCGTGATTCAAGGTGTGGACTATGGATTGGTGGGGTTGATGGTTCTGGTAACCCTCTACATCTTCACGACACAGAACCTCGCTATGATTCTGGCAGCGTTTGTCCTCGTTTCCGTGCCAACGTACATTCTGGTTATGGTAAGGGAGGGAGGAGCAAACGTGGAGGTTGGTATCAAGTATATTACCTTTATGGTTTTGGCCACCGTTCTCTTTTTAATCGGTGCGATTACCTTAGCATACACGAAAAACGCGTTTAACGGTCTTCTTTACCTACTTGGCTATATGATGCTGGTATTGGGATTGAGCATCGAGGTAGGCGTAGCACCGTTGCACGAGTGGGTTCCGGATGTTTTCACCAGTGCAGATCCTATCCCGATGTCCATCATCGCTTCGCTCGCGAAGATAGTGCCTTTTATTGTCGCTTTGCGCATACTGATCAGCACTTCCAACTCGCTGACCGTTTCAATAACCCTTTTCACTGCGGTGCTTGCAGCGATATCCATGTTTACGGGGAATATAGGGGCATTGACCTCAAAAGAGCACGCACGAATTCTTGCGTACTCGACCGTCGCGAACATGGGGTATGTGCTGGCATGCGTCGTGGTGATTATCCAGCCTGAGTACTTCTATTTCGCATTGACCGGAGCATTGCTCATGTTGTTTGCCAATGCGATGGGTAAAATAGGTTTTTTCACGGCGATAAAGAGTGGAGGGGCTTTTTCACCCACGATGTACCTGCTTGCGTTCTCTTTCATCGGTCTCCCGCCGCTCATGGGATTCTGGGGCAAGCTCTTCATTCTCTTCTCGCTGGTCAAAGCTGAGTATATCTGGTTGGTTGCGCTCATGGTCTTAAATTCCGCAATATCCATTCCGTATTATCTAAGGCTCGCACGGGAACTCGGCGTTGGTTGGAAAGCGAATCTTACCAACTTCATTTGCATCGCCGTAGTAATAATAACCTTAATTACGTTCCTGCCAGATTGGTTCTTTAGAGGTATGGAGGTCATTGCTCAAGCTCTACGTATTGCGATCTGATAGAGGAGGAAGACGAAAGATGATAGAAAATGCTCTGATAATCGGAGTCCTGATCCTTGTTTGCGTGCTGGTAGATGGGGTTCTACTCGTGCTCGTCAAGATATTGCCGAGGTACAACCTAACCGAGATAAAAACGATGCGATGGGAAGCGGGGAACCCGCCGATGAAATTCCCCAAATACACGCTCCCTATGCAGTATTTCGGATATATGTTCCTGTTCATGGCGGCTGAGCCTATCATTGTCATACTGCTTCTGTTCTCAGCATATCCGAGTGGAAGCTTTACGATACTCTTGCTGCTTTCGCTCTTACTCCTGCTGCCCGCGGTTTATGTGGGCTATAAGATAACGCTTGAAATGGCGGAGGCGAGAAGCTAGTAGAAAAATAATAACTGTAAATAGAGAGAGAGAGAGAGGTGAAGTGAAACCAAAAATGGAAAATCCAAATGCGCATATAGACTTCCTCGAGTCGGGACCCCTGGCACCATTTAAGAAATGGGCTGCGAAGTGGAGTTTGTGGCCTTGCCATTTCATTACCTCGTGCTGTGGCGTTGAGCTGGCTCATGCGTTTGCTTGTGGGTATGATGGTGAGAGATTGGGCACATTGAACCTTGGCATTGCACGGCAGTCGAACTTTATCATCATTGAGGGGACGATAACAAGGAAGATGGCACGGGCGTTACAATTCGTCTACGGCCAGATGCCGGACCCGAAGTTCGTGAACGTGATAGGCGCATGTGGAGAACGAGGCGGGATATTCTGGAACAGTTATAACATAACGCATCCCTCTGATATCGTTCCGGTCGATTTCTTTGTTCCGGGCTGTCCGATAACCCCTGAAGGGCTTTTACGGGGTGTGAGAGCACTTCAAGATAAGATAATGGGCGTGGACAAGACCACGATCGACTTTAAGAAGGTGGAGTTGCCGTTCGAAGAGCAGTTGGAGGAACGGATGATCCCCACATCGCCAAAGCTCTACGCACCTACGCCTGAAATTAAAGTGGATATTAAACGAGAGGTGGATTGGGATTTCGGGAAGGAGCTGGAGGATAAGCTCAAGAAAGAACTGAGCGGTCTTTACGAATCCGTGACGATTACCGGTGTGAATCGAATTGCGATTAAAACAACGCCTGGAAACTTGATGGTTGTAGCACAAAAGCTCAAAGAGATGCAGTTTGACCATGTGAAGAGCGTGAACGTGATCCAGGTACCCCATGAACGGAAGTTCATCGTGGAGTATATGGCGGCGAGCTACCGCGTTGAGGAGTTAATGCCGGTTCTTGTAACCATTTTCACGGAGATCGGGATAAAGGACCCGAAGCTCCAGAGCTTAATGTCGGTATGGGAGAGTGCGAATTATTCTGAGCGTGAATTGCATGAGTTCTTTGGGGTATTGTTTGACGGCAACGATTGGATGGGGAAGAAGTTCCTCCTAGCGCCTGATACCCCTGATCTCCCGTTGCGGAAGGAATTCAAGATTCCTGAGGAACGGTACGTCTTTGAAAAAGGTGTGCCTCCTGAGCATATGGTTCCCATCGAGCCGCCAAAGGACCTGTATCTCCCGATCTGGGAGGAATTCATTGAGAAAGCGTATGATAGTGACGAGATCATCGTTCCCATCGGCCCGCACCATGCGGGAAGTGGACATCTCCGGGTGACGTTCAGAGTGAAGGGTGACCGGATCGTGGATGCCATTCCTGAGCCGGGATTCGTCCACCGATCAATGGAGAAGCTTGCGGAGAATAAGCTGTACATCCAGAATATTCCGTTATTTGAGCGGCTGGCAATCAATGATCCAGCGAACATGAACCTCGCATACGTTCGAGCGGTAGAGAACGCGCTGGGCATTGGAGTTCCCGAACGAGCGCAATATTTACGAACGATCATGGCTGAACTGTCGAGGATAGAGGCGTTCTACTACGACTCGGGGATTTTCTCGCTGTTCTTCGGGCACACCACCGGATTCATGTACTGCATGGCAATCAGGGAGATGATCATTGAGGCTTTGATGCAAATTTCAGGATCACGAAGCGGGCCTTCGTTCATCGTTCCCGGTGGGCTACGGCGTGACATTCCGGATATGGTGCTCGAATTGATCGATAACATGACCTTTGCGCTGAAGAGACGGATGAAGAAGTTTGAGAGTATCTTTGTGTACAATCCGGTGACGGTCGCCCGAGCAAAAGGAGTAGGGGTGCTGACGAAGGAGGACGCGATCCGCTGCGGCATGGTAGGGCCATTCCTGCGAGCATCCGGGGTGAATTACGATGTCCGGAAGATAGCACCATACGATGCGTATGATAAGGTTGACTTTGAAGTAACGACGGGCGATGACGGCGATTGTCTGGGACGGTTCCTCGGCAGGTTGGCGGAGATAAAGGAGAGCGTAAAGATCGTGAAGCAGGCGGTGGATGCCGTGAAAGGGATACGAGGTCCGATTTTGAGTGACGATATCCTCGGCGAATACAAAGAGGCGGCGAGCGATATCAAGGGCAATTTCTTTAGAGTGTACGGAAACCTCGTGCTGCCGAAAGGTGAATGGACGACGATTACCGAGGCGGCGCGTGGTACCACGCTCTTTACCCTTATCAGCGATGGTGAATCGAATGTTCCGTATCGTGTGCGGGTGATAAGCCCCTGCTGGATGAACTTACGCGGCTTTATGGAAGCGGTCAAGGGTGAACGCTATGCGGACTTCTGGGCGGTTTATGGAAGCTTTGGGTACTTCCCACCGGAGGCTGATAGGTAGGTGAGGTGAGGTGAGGAGAGGTGAGGAGAAATGATTGATATAACTGGTCTTGTAAGCACAATACTGAACAACCAGGTGAACATTCCTTTACTCTACGTCATCTACGAATTCTTGCTCAGGATACCGGTGATCGGGAGTATCGTTACGTTCTTGCTGAGTATCATTCCTGTATTCGATGTGCCGATCATCCGGCTGCTCATCGGATTTGTCCTGTGGAAGCCAATGTGGGTATTACTGATCATTCCCGGGTTCGCGACGCTGGGCACTATGCTGCTCATTTTACCCTGGCTGGAACGGAAATTGGTCGGACGGATGCAGTGGCGGGTAGGTCCGCGTGAAATAGCGCCGCGGACGAGAGGTAGCATTCAGTTGCTTGCAGATTCACTCCGATTCCTCTGCCAGGAAGTGATCATCCATAAGGATGCGCATCGACTCTATTTCTTACAGTTCCCGTTCCTGTATTTCTTGCCCGTGCTTCTTCCACTCCTGTTTATCAATGCAGGAGCCGTTGATCATCCTCTTGTACCCATTGAAACACCATACGCGCTGCAAATAATGGTGGGATTGATCAGCTTGATGCCGGTGTTCATCATGGGTGCTGGCTGGGCTTCGAATAATCGGTTCGCGTTCATTGGTACGGTACGAGAGGCGTTCATGTACTTCGCCTATGAGATTCCGTTTATTATAGTGATACTGGCGATGATCGTCTTGTTTAAGACCTCAAACACCGTGGGAGTGGTTAACGCACAAGGCTCCTATTGGGGAATCGTTCTCAACCCGCTTGCTGCGCTCGTCTTCTTCATTGCCACCGTGATGGCTACCTCGCGGCTGCCGTTCGAGATTCCAGAGGCAGATCAGGAATTAGCCTTTGGGCCGTTTATCGAGTATTCAGGTATTGCATTTGGGCTCGCGTACGTGATGGCATATGAGAAGATGTATGTGCTCAGTGCGATCATGACGATGTTGTTCCTCGGTGGTGGCAGTGGCCCGGTTATTCCCTATTTAGGCGACTTATCCTACGGTATTTGGTTCGTGATAAAAACCCTCATAATTCTGCTGGTCATGGTGAACCTTCGTGGTGTGTATCCACGGTATCGGCTCGACCAGGGTTTGCGAATTGGATGGGGTGCAATGCTTATCTTAGCATTAATCGCGTTGGTATGGTCAATTGTAATAGGGGTGGTACTATGAAGAAAGTAGCAACACCGGACTATACGGTAGCAGACAAGCTAAAAACTCACGTAGCAGCGCTGTCAACAGCAGCGAAGGAAGTCGTATTGCCATTGAACATAACGACACATTACCCACGGGAGCGGAAGCGCCAGCCCGCGTGTTTCCGTGGCTTTATGCTCTTTGACCCAGAACGGTGCATCAGTTGTTTCCAATGCTCGTTTGTCTGTCCGGCGAATGCGATCTGGATGAAAGAGGCCCCGAGTGGCAGGTACTACCCCACCGTGGATCACGGTAAGTGCATTTACTGTCATTTCTGTGTTGATACCTGTCCCGGTGGCGCGTTAAAGACAACGAAGATTCATGACATTGCGTTCAGGACGATGGATGAGATGGTTGTAATGACCGAGGATATGGTTGAGCCGCCGGCGATCATTCGAGAGGATAAGGTCGTTGTGGACTATGTAATAGACAAAGAGGATCTCACGTTGAAGCGGACGAAGGAGGTAGATGAGCTTATCGTTGAGATTGCACCATCAGAAGGGGTTCCGATGGTGAGCGTGTGTGTGGACCGAGGGAGCTGTATTGCATGTAAGGTCTGCGATAAGGTCTGCGAGAGTGGAGCGGTTTCTTCGGTAAAAGATGAGGAGAAGCTGATAGTCAAGATGGAAATAGACCCTGAGAAGTGCACTGGTTGTGGCTTATGTGTTAAGGAATGCTCGATGCAGATCTTAAGGCTTGTGAGGAGGGAATGAAGATGGCAACCGGGTCAGAAGCGGAGAAAGGGGAATCGAAATGGGAAGTGGAAGTCCCTGAGAAGAAGTTGAAGGATAAATTGTACTTTGAGAATCTCAAGGCGGTGGTTATAGATACCGAGCTCTGCAGCCGGTGTTTGACCTGCGTCTCGATCTGCCCGAGCGGGTTAATTGTAACCGAAGATGATAGAGTGGGCTTTCCTGATTATGAAGAGCGATGCCTGGACTGTGGCGCCTGTGTGCGGGTGTGCCCGCGGTTTATTTACGAGCCCCCGAGTGGTTTAGGGGAGTATATAGAAATCGTTGCTGCGAAGTCAAAGCGGTTCACGGGGCAGGATGGTGCGATGGCAACCGAGATCATTGCTTCTGCGATAGACATGGGAATGATTGACCAGGGTTTATTTGTTGATCGGAGTGAGAAATGGGAGACGAGCATTTTCCACGTGCGGGATCCCAAACAATTTGGAATTGGGACCTTGGGTGGTACGAAATATGTATTTGCGGGTATTCTTCCCGCGTTGAAGGATGCTGTACGGTTCACCAAGAAGGGTGTTGGGGTTGTTGGAACGCCCTGTATGATCTCAGGGATACGGAAATTGCAAGAGGAGTTCCCCGTGTTCCGGGAGAAGGTGAAACTCGTGGTGGGTTTATTCTGCACTGAAAATTTCCATTATGAGGATCTTATGAAATTCCTCCGTGACGAGAAGGAGATTGAGATCGAGAAGATACTCAAGACGGATATAAGCAAGGGGAGCATGTACATTACCATCGAGGGCAAGGAGAAGAAGAGGAAGGTAAAGATGGCGGAGTTCGAAGAGCGGGGATTAGTGGCGAAGGGATGTGACTTTTGCACCGACTTCACGGCGGTTCAAAGCGATGCCTCGGTTGGTAGCGTCGGGAGCGAGAAAGGATTTTCAACCGTTATTGTGCGGAATGAGAATGCGAAAGAGGTTATGGAGTATATCAGGGAGAAGGGAACTGCGGAATTTAGTGAAGAGATAGTGATGGATGAGATCGATTATCTCATCAAGTTCAAGAAGAAGAGGGAGGCACATATCAAAGAATTAAAACTGCCAGCGTGAATTCAAACCCTCTTAAAACTTTCGTAGAGTCGAGTGATGCTATTACACCTCTTTTAAAAGATTCTCAAAGATTGTCATGTCGGCATCGGTTTTTCACGAGTTGGTTTTTATCGTATCCATGTCAGCGTAAGGCTGATTATGAATAAGGTCATAAGTATCCAACCAAGAAGCACTTCTATTATAGCAAAGAAACTGAACCATGGTTTGTTTTTTTCAGCGGGTTCCCAGTCATTCCATTTACCATGCGTTGTGAAGATGCTAACACTGAGGAATACGAACTCCAAAACTCTCTTCAATCTATCCTTTAAACTCCCTGATAATCTTTTCTGTCCCCTCATTAACGAAGAATCGGTCGCGGATTTTTCGTTTTCTTTGCATTTAATTAGCCGATATACAAACTTCTCCAGCCTCTTCACTCCGTTCTTTACAGAAGCTCTTAATGATTTCCATCTACCCTCTACTTCAATCCACCAGTATAAAAATGCGAAGGATCCGATGAAACCTATAGCCCAGAGAATTGGATTTAATGGTTTTACACCATAACCACACCAGGTATCCAAAAAGAACCACTCTAAAGGTCTCCTAATAAAACGGTCAAAAGTGGACTGTGCATGTTTTCGCTTCTCAACGTGGTATGCGTAATA
>JACUTR010000033.1 GCA_014859735.1 Candidatus Methanophagales archaeon
TATAAAAAAACGGCAACGAGCGTTAACCAGAGGTTAAAAGGCATTCGTACCTCTCCAGTCGAATAGAGCAGAAAGGGATCGGGCATAAATCCCACTATACCCATGATAATGGCAAATGTCTTCCCGACGAGCACTGCTCTCCTCGTCGCCTCGAGGAATTGCATTCTCTTTGCAAGAAAGGCTCTTAAAACACGCCCGCCATCCATTGGAAAGGCAGGTAGGAGGTTAAATGATGCTAATACCACATTAAGAAGCCCGATGCTGAAGAGCAGGATAGCAACCGGGTCGTAAATAACCAAATTTACTGTTTTTATACCAAGATAAGTGGAAAGAAAGACCACCCCAATGGCAAAACTCATCAAAGGTCCCGCAATTGCTATCCTCCACTCCTTCTCTGATTCCTTTGGTAAATCCTCCATCATGGCCAAGCCACCGAAGATGAAAAGCGTAATGCTCCTTATTTTTGTCCCGTATTTCATCGCAACATAGGAATGGGACATCTCGTGGAGTAATAACGAGAGAAAGAAGAGAGAAGCTGCTATGGTCGCTAAGGAATAGCGAAAAGGTCGGGATAGCTCCTCGGCATCCCCCAAGCCAACCGGCCTCGGACCTTCCGCAAACATCAATACAATCAGGGGTAAGATAAAGAGAAAGGTGAAATGCAATCGTATGGGTATACCTATAATTCTACCAACCTGTATAGACGTTCGCATCTTTCGTAGTTAGGTTAATCCGTTAATTATATATACTGCCCCTAATCCATAAATAGCATTATGGAAATAGAATTGTCTTCCTTATACGGGCAGGATTTGTATACCGATAGAGGGATACGCGTCGGTAAGATAGAAGATGTAACGGTCGACATAAAAGAGAAGCGGATATCAGGATTGGCGGTGAAGAACGTGAATCCAAACGCGTTCAGCGTGGGCAAGAGGAAAGGAGTGATCATTCCCTACCGATGGGTAACGGCAATTGGGGATATAGTACTGATAAAGCATGTGAAGCGAAGAGTAATGGAGAGCGAGACTGAGGAAGAGACGGAGAGGACAAAAGGGAGTAAATAAAAGAGGACGTGAAGAAAGAGCGCTGGGATGAAGATCCGGAACCGAGTAAGACGTACCAATAAGAACGGGGATAAGGAGATCTACGCCGAGATAAAAGCTCATCCTCCGCTGATTGTGCGTGCCGACGGAAGGACCTTCAAGCAGCTCTTAACCAAGTTTGAGAAACCGTACGACGAGCGATTCGCACGGGGAATGGTGAACGCGACAAAAATCTTCTTCGAGAAGAGCGGATTCGACCCGAAACTCGCTTATACCTTCTCTGATGAGATAAATCTCTTCTTCGCGCATATCCCGTTTAAAGGAAGGATCGAGAAACTGGATTCGGTAATTGCGGGTTTTTTAGCAAGTGCTTTGACCATCGCTCTGGATTTTAAAGAGGCTCTCGCCTTCGATGCGCGGGTAATCCCTGTTTGCCGCGGGGACGAGGTTTGGGGCTATCTCGTGCAGCGGCAGGCAGAAGCATGGCGAAATCACCTTAATGCGTATGGATATTACGGGCTACGAGCAGCAGGGCTCAGTGAAGAGGAGGCTGAGGAGCACCTGAAGGGGATGAAGGCAATGGAGGTGCATGAGCTGCTCTTTCGCAGGGGAATCAACCTGAATGAAACGCCAAAATGGCAAAGGAGGGGTATTTTGATTGCTAAGGAGCGGTATGAGAAGGAGGGCTACAATCCACGAGCGGCGCAGAGAGTTACTGCTACACGCTACAGGATAGTTCAGCTCTGGGACCTGCCGTTATTTGGATCTGAGGAAGGGCGAACCCTGATAGAGAACCTGATCGGAACTTCGTATGGTGGTGATAGCCTTTGAACACCGCCCAGGTTTCTTCACTCGGTGTTGATATTGATACAGCCTGTTTGATGGGCCCGAAGGGATTTGAACCCTTGACCGCCCGGTTATGAGCCGGGCGCTCTAACCATGCTAAGCTACAGGCCCCCCTTAATAAACCTATAATAACTCTTTTAATAGTATATAAAATAAAATAAAATAAAATAACGTTTCCGCTTATGTTATGAGGCTTGACTGGTGATCTCTCTCAAAACCACCTGAAGTACGATAGTATATCACCAGTATCAATCACAATCGCTAAAAGTCCTATCAAGAAGGTTATCCAGAACATGACATGACTGAATAGACCTCATCATCGGGATTGCCCCGCCACGTGGCATAGGATACAATCGAGATCATGAGCATTGCAAGCAAGCCCCACATGCCAATGTTCCGCAAACCCCAGTCGATATATATATATGACTCCATCCAACATGTCTGTACCGATACCACACTTCCTATGAGCACTACGAACAGTAGAAACCATAAATGAAATGACTTCTATCCTGAAACAGCAGCACTACGCACGCCATGCTGGTGATATCAAAACGTCCACCTGCTTAACCATCGTAACCCCTCTTTATACTCATACGCGACCGGGTACCCGGATATCACCGGATAGAAGAGAAAGAAAAGACTTGTGGTCAAAATGAGGAATGCGATGACCATAGACTTGAAGAAGAGACCTCTTTTCTTCGATGAATAGTTCGTCGCGAAAGGAAGATGTAACCAATAAGTGACCGCGAATATCATAAACGGCACATTCGCGACGAAATGATAGATGAACAAGATTCTCGTGATGAGTGCGTAGGGGAGCCATTGCAGGAGAAAAGGGATGAGAATGAAGAGGTAAACAAAATTATACTCCGCTCCCGTTTTTTTAATCATAGTTGCCACAGCCCTGGCCCCTATTAAGATCAAAGCAGGGATACTGCCCCACCATAGTGCGGGATTGCCCATCAAAACGATTGTCGAAACCATCCCGTCTAAAGGGTTAGAATACATCCAGAGCGGTTTAAGCATGAGGGGCCAGGACCACCAGGGCGAAGAGAAGGGGTGTGTCGCTGCAATCCCCGCATGGTAGCCAAACATGCAGAGTTGCAGATCAAAAACGGTTAACGAGTTGAGCGGAGTACTACTCAGAGTGCCGCTCGACAGGTATTCTGATAGGTAGCCGATGTAGAGCGGTAACCGGTGGATAGTGATGAGTCCATGGCCCCCACCTGAAAGCATATAAGGAATATACGTTGCGATATAAATCGCTGCGGAAACGAAAAGCCCCGCTAAAATTATTGTAGAATCACTCAAAACCGGCTTTCTCTCTCTTACATTGCTGACAGCGACAAGAATCAAAACTGCTGCGAACCCGAAAAGAGCAATCCATTTCACGGCGAAGCCAAGTCCGAAGAAGATAACGCTGAGGAATAGAGAAGTAGATGCCCCTATTTTTCTGCCGCCCTCGCTATCCCCCCCCTCCCCCTCTCGCTTAGAGAAGTAATCGAAGGCGAAATAAAACATCAATAAAGAAAAGAGGAGAAGGTATATCTCTCCAGTCGCCAATCGTGCCAATGAGAAATGCATAAAATCGAAGGTTAAGAGGAACGCTGCGATGATGCCTGCTACCGAGCTCTTAAAGAGGCGTTTAGCAAACAGAAAGATGAGTGGGATCATTCCCGCTGCGGCTAAAACGCCAAAAATCCGCCAGCCAACGGGATTCATGCCAAACACCGCTATACCCAACGCTATAATGAGTTTCCCCAGCGGAGGATGCGTCCATTCATAGGGCTCCGCGAGCTTTAAATGCTCCTGTGCTGTGCGCACAAAATACATCTCGTCGAAATAAGCGCCGTTCTTATGGGTAATCGGGAGTTTTATGAGTTCCTGCTCATCAACGAATCTCTGAGCATCCGCTCCACGAACTTCTACCGGCTCTACCTTTTTATGCTCCGCGGATAGTATCACCAGTTCGCCTATTTTGCCTTCCGATTCCGCTCCAACGAGAAACTTGAGAAATCTAGTGCTCTTATTCCCCACATTAATTCGCTCCCAGGAGTAGAAATGCACCTGTTTCGCGGGGTCATTATCATACGACGAGAGGAGTTCCCAGTTATCCGGAGGTGTGCCTCCATAAAGATTGAATTTCGTTCGCTTCTCGTCACCTAAGAAGATGTAAATCTCTTTTACCTGCTGAATGCTACCGAAATCAAAAATGATCTCCTCTCCTGAAACCGCTTTTGACGGCTGCCATGCGGAAGAAGGCAGCGCGAACGAGCCCATGGTAGAGGATGCAAAAACCAAAAAAAGGATGGTAAGTGCGGTTAGTGCTGCAATTTCCCACCGTTTTACTCCTTTCATGTATTGTATGCACGATATATAATTAAAAAAAAAACATACATTTATATATATGAACCTATTTACGAACCTAATATCCTATGGCAGATGTGTCACCTATCTCAATTCAACCAAATTTAGATTCGCAACGCATTTATATAGTAAGTGAGAAGTAATGAAAATAGCTTTTTACCATCGAACCGTGAGCGGGGGGATAAAAACACATGTTGAAGCGCTTTCATCTGAATTCGAGAAGTTAGGGCATGAAGTAAAGAGGATAGACCAATTCTTGCTTGGCTCCTATATGCTTGGCAATTCCTCCGGCGGTATTTCGTATGGGTTTGACCTCTCATTGAGAAAGATAAAAAGGGAGGTAGAAGATTGTGATCTTCTCCATATACACCATGCAGCTACCTCGTCGGAATTTTTCCTGCCCTTCTCCTCGCTTTGCTCTGAGCTCACCATTGTCAATACGTTCCATATTCCAGCCGGGAATTGCCTACGAGGAGAGCTTGCAAAAGCACTTATCGCAATGCTTGTTTCTCTTTATGCCGGACGTTCAAAGAGATTTATCTCGGTAAGTGCAGAAATTGCTGAGTATATCCGTCGCTATTGCTATGGTTATGAGGATGATAAGAGCGACCACGGAACTGAGATCGTGGTTATCCCAAATGGTGTGGATATCAATCGTTTCCATCCCGCGGAAAAGGAAGAAAAAGCGAGCAGGAATAAGGATAAGAGCGTCTGCATAGGCTATCTTGGGCGATTATCCTATGAAAAGAATATAATAAATATGATAAAGGCCGTGAGGGCATTAGATTTGGATACCATCTGTTTAAAGATTGCAGGCGTGGGACCACTCTATGCTAAGGTAAAAAAGATGGAAGACGAAAGAATTAAGGTCTTAGGCTATGTCGAAGATGCTCCTTCCTTCTATCGAAGCCTGGACGTTTTCTTACTCCCTTCTAAGCTTGAGGCACAACCAATCGCATTGCTCGAAGCGATGGCATCGGGACTGCCCATCATCGCGACCGACGTCGGGGATAATAAATATTTTGTCCACGGAAATGGAATAATCTGTGATGCATCGGTGAAGGAGATAGGAGCTGCAATAAAAGAGATGCTACAAGAAGACTGGGAGAAGATGGGCATCGAGTCGAGGAGAATCGTTGAGCGTGAGTACACGTGGGATAAGATAGCAGCTCGTACACTGGAGGTGTACAAAGAGGTCATCTAAACTTTAGAGTATTGCCCCACTGAGGATTAGTATTATAAACTTTAACCCCTTTTTGAGAGTAGAGGAATAACCTTCTTATGTACCGTACCCCCAGGGGCACTAATAAGGGCTTTTTGCTGAGCACGAGGTTTATTATATGCTCGAACCAAATTTCTCACTTTTCCCCTTCCCCGCGATACGAGCGGGGCAAAGGGAGTTTATGGAAGATGTAAAGGATTCGGTAGAGTGTGAAAGAATCCTTATCGCGCACGCACCTACCGGAATAGGGAAAACCGTTGCCGCCCTCGTTCCCTCTTTGCAGTACGCACTGGAGAACGGAAAAACGGTCTTTTTCCTCACTTCCAAACGCAGTCAGCACAAGATAGCTATTGACACACTCAAGTTGATAAAGCAGCATGCCACGCTCAATTTTGTGGCGGTTGATATCACGTCGAAGCAATCCATGTGTCCACGAGCGACACCCCTGCATAGGGCGTATTACTCGTTATTCGACGAATTTTGCAAATCTGAACAGAGGAATAAAAGATGCCGGTATTCCCTGGGACACGACGAGGAAGCGCTGCGGCGGATAAAAAATGAGCTGCTGCACGTGGAGGAGTTATGCAGCTGGTGCACAAGTAGAGGAGTATGCCCTTATAAGGCGGCTTTGGAGGTGGCTGAGGGTGCTGATGTGGTCGTTTGTGACTACAATTATCTCTTTTCTCCCGAGATCGCGGCAAAGGTATTGGAGAAGATAGAACCGGGGCTGGAGGATCTCATTGTGATCATTGATGAAGCTCATAACCTGCCAGACCGTATACGGAACAATCTCAGCGACGAATTGCGAATGGGCACGGTAACCAGTGCAGCACGGGGACTGAGGTATAGAGACCGTGAGATGCACGGAAATCTCATGGAATTGGAACAGATCTTTGCAAAATTGGCTATGAGAGCGCGTGAAACCAGAAGTGCAGAGATACCTGTGGAGCGCGAGGTGCTGCTGGAGGAAATGGAGAAGGTATTGAGGAGGAGGATAGAAATGATGAGTTATGATGAATTCGTAAACGCGCTTCAACGCATTGCTGAAGGCTTTGAGACTTCACCATCTATAAAAAAAGAGACCGAGGCGGTGCAGAGGAATATCCTCAGCGTGGCGGATTTCTTAGATGGGTGGAGAACACACGAGAGATGTTTACGGATATTCTCGCTCACGCATCCGGAGAATCCAGCGCTTTACTTCAAACTGCTCGACCCCTCGGTGATAAGCGAGCCACTATTCCAGCGGGTGCACTCGACCATCATGATGAGCGGCACGTTATGTCCAACCGAGATGTATGCCGACGTGCTCGGCGCTACTCCTGATCGAATCAGGGGGAAGGAGACAGTTATGAGGGAGTATAAATCGCCTTTTCCAAAGGAGAACCGACTGATTGTGGTTACAAAAGACCTTACAACGAAATATACGCAGAGGGGAGAAGAGATGTATAGGAGAGTGGCGGGGAAGATTAGTGAAGTGGCTCAGCAGGTAAAAGGAGGCATGGCTGTCTTTTTTCCCTCTTATGAGCTGCTAAAAGCGATTGCGGCGTATCTACCTGAGGAAGTAAGAAGAAGGGCGCTCGTAGAGCGGAGAGAACTGAGCAAGGAGGAGAAGAATCGGTTATATGAGCTACTGAGGGATGATACTGAGGGAATACTGCTTGCCGTGCAGGGTGGTTCATTCTCCGAAGGCATGGATTACGAGTCCAACACGCTCAAGGCGATTATCGTGGTCGGATTGCCCTTAAGTCCGCCAACGCTGGAGGTAAAAACGATCGAGGGGTATTATGCAGGGAAGTACGGAGCTGAGAAGGGACGGCTCTATGGGTATCTCTACCCGGCGATTACCAAGGTGCTGCAAGCGGCTGGCAGGGGTATAAGAAGCGAGCACGACCGCTGTATCATTGTTCTGATGGATTATCGATTTGCCCACCGCCCGTATAAAAATTGCCTCCCCCCGGATTATGAGGTGACGTTAACCGATCGAGTAGAGGTATTCTGTCGAAATTTCTTTGAGCTGGAACGTACAAAGAGAAGAAGAACTTGAATTTGCCGTGTCGTATTGACCTACCCCTCCTCCTCCTCGAATCCCTCGAGTTCCTCGCCGAATTCCTCCTCCACTTCTCGTTCCAGTTCAGCAGCACCTGCACCGGCACCTAACGCTTCTACTATTAGCTCTTTTATCGCATTCCACGTTGAAAGTGCCCGTTCCTTATCATACGGGAAATTAAAAGACTTCCGTGCCCATTCACTTTCCGCTATCTTCTTCCCGTCCATCCGTCGTACCCAGTGCTGCTCTATTGAGATGAACTTGCCGTAATTCCCTTCTTTGATAAGGCATCTCCATACCTTCCTTGGACTTCCATCCTCGCTTCTCATGATCACCCGATACCCAACATCTCTTAATGTTCTTACATTCGGTCTTCTTTCATTCATGGTTTTTTTCCTTTCACCTACTCCTTATTTAGGTTTTCCAATTAAATTAAATTAAATAAGTGAACATATTTGAACTATATTTGATTATGCCGTTCTTATTTTTTCTTCCCTTTCTTCTTTTCTCCTCCTCTCTTCACACCCCGTTTTCCATATCGCTTCCTCTCCTTCTTCTCCACGTACCACCGTAAAATCCCCGCATTGAGGAGCCAGGTGTTCATCAAATCCGCCATGAGACCGAAGAGGAGCACGAGTGAGATGTCTCGTAAGATGGGAATAGGTGCGAAATGCGAGGAGAATACATGAAGAGACGAGGAGACGATGAAGATCGCGAATACCGCGACGATCGAGGTGGACGTCATCATTACACCGGTCTTCATAGCGTTTCTTACTTTCTCGTTTACGTCACCCTTTTTACGAAGCAGATTCGTCGTCAGTAAGATATCAGAGTCCACTGAATAGCCAATGAGCATGAGCAATGCGGCGACTGTGGCGAGCGATAATTCCATCCCTATTGCATCCATACAGGCAACTGCGATGACGATATCAGAAAATGCGGCAAAAATTACGGCTAACGCAGGAATAACGGTTCTAAATGCCGCAAAAACGACTATCGCCATCAGTGTGAACGCGATGATCACGGCCCTAACTGCCTGACGTTGCAATTCCTCACCAAACAACGGGCTAATGTCCCTCAGTTCATACGAGCCGTATGCTTCTTTAAGCAGGGTGATCAGATCATCCTTCTGTGGCTCGCTCATTGGCCCGAATTCGATACTCCTCTCATTCGCGCTGCCAGTATCCCGTATAGGGGCAATTGGATACGCAGCGAATCGTGCGGTGAGCTCCTCGTTCGTCTCGTCCGTTATTATTGTTACGATTATGCCGCCCTTGAAGTCCATGCCTAACCGAACCGGTGAATCGATGCTCAGTTGCGTGTACGTGAGCATGGCTAACGAGAGGAACAAGATGATTAACGGTACTGCAACCAGCTTTTTCACTGAATATTTCGTTATATCAATTTTTTCAAACACGCTTTCTCGCTCAGGCATACGCACGCACACCCATTTATTTTATGTACATAAAACTTTTTTTTGTTAAAAGAAAAGACTGATGAAACGGGTTGAGGTAGGAATAACGGACGCGGAAGACGAAGAATTGAAGCGAATAAGCGAAGGAATGGGGCTTTCACTCAGTTTGGACGAGATGCGAAGGGTAAAGCAGTATTTCGTTACGAGAAACAGAGAGCCCACTGATGTGGAGTTGCAAAGTATAGCACAAGCATGGTCTGAGCATTGTTGCTACAAGAGTTCTAAAAAAGTATTGGAAGAGTTCATTTTTGAGATAGAAGCGCCACAAAATATATTGGTGATAAAAGAAGATGCAGCAGTCTTAGAATTTGACGAGGAACATGCTTATGTTTTCGCCTTTGAGAGCCATAACCATCCTTCTGCTATAGAACCCTACGGGGGTGCCGCAACAGGAATAGGAGGGATTATACGGGATGTGGTCTGCATGGGCGCGCAACCGGTCGCATTAATTGATCCGTTGTTCTTCGGACCTCTGGATTATCCTGATGAGAAACTTCCTGAGGAGGTAAAGCATCCGCGGTTCTTGTTTACCGGTGTTGTTGCCGGGATAAGCGATTATGGAAATCGAATTGGCATCCCAACGTGTGCCGGTATGATTTATTTCCACGAAGGCTACGTGGGCAATTGCGTGGTGAATGTCGGCTGTGTGGGGATAATGAAGAAGGCTGACCTGAGAAGGAGCATGGCGAGAACCGGTGAAGTGCTTGTTCTGGTTGGCGGGAAGACAGGGAGGGATGGTATACACGGCGTTACCTTCGCTTCGGTAGAGTTAACCGGTGAGGAGGAATTCAGAAGTGCGGTTCAATTAGGCGACCCGATAACAAAGGAACCGTTGATGCATGCGATACTCGAGGCGGTTGAGAAGGGATTAATAAGCGGGATGAAGGATCTCGGCGGCGGTGGCTTATCATGTGCGGTGAGTGAGATGTGCCATGCCGGTGGCTGCGGTGCTGAGGTTCATTTAGAGCAGGTGAAGCTAAAGGAAGAGGGTCTTAGTGCATGGGAGATATGGGTCTCGGAATCACAGGAACGGTTTTTAATCACTACGGAGCCGGATAAAGTGGGGGAGTTGCTGGAACTATTCGAGAGATGGGATGTCGATGCCACTGTTATTGGTCAAACAAAACCTTTCTTTAAAACTTTTAAGAAAAGTTTTATCAAAAACGCTTCGCAGAAAGAAAGCTTTACCAAAGAAGAAAATTATTCGCCTGCTCCTCTGATAACGATCTTTTACGATAACGAGAAGGTATTTGAGCTGGAGACCGATTTTCTGCTCTCGTGTCCCAGGTATGTGCGTCCGAGGGAAGTGAGGAGGAAGGAGCGGGAGGGACTCGTGGAGATAGAAGAGCCGGAAGACTACACCGAAATTCTAAAACTGGTACTTGCCTCTCCGAATATCGCCTCGCGTGAATTTGTTATCAGACAATATGACCATGAAGTGCGCGCTTCCACGGTATTTAAGCCGATGCAAGGGCTGATAGGAAAAGAGACACATGGCGATGCCGCGGTGATAAAGCCGTTAGAAGGATCTTATAAGGGACTTGCGATTACTTCAGATGTGAATCCGTCCTTTTGCAGACTCAACCCGTTCTGGGGTGCTGCAAGTGCGATGGACGAGGTGTGCAGGAATTTAACGTCGGTCGGTGCAGTGCCCCATTCATTTGCAGACTGCTTGAATTTCGGCAATCCCGAGAAGCCGGATAGGATGGGCGAGTTCTACGAATGCTGTCGAGGTCTCGGCTACATGGCGTCCACACTCAGGATACCGTTTGTGAGCGGTAATGTGAGTTTTTATAATGAATCAGCCGCGATGAGAACGTCTATTCCTCCTACGCCCACCATTCTGGGTATCGGGCTGTGCGACGATGTGAGAAAATGCATTACCGTGGACGTAAAGGAAGTTGGGAATTTCTTATATCTGGTAGGGGAAACGAAAGAGGAGTTCGGCGGGAGTGAGTATTATAAGGTACGGCGTGTAGCAGGAGGAATTGTACCGAGGACTAACCCCGAGGTGCTGAGAAGGGGTATGGAAGCGTTACGAGAAGCGATGGGTAAGGGCTTAATAGCAAGTTGCCATGACGTTTCAGAGGGTGGTCTTGCAGTCACGGTCTGCGAGATGGTACTCGGTGGTGATATTGGCGCTTCAATTGATATCGCAGGTATAACTCCAAATAAGCCCTTACTGAGCCTTTTAGGCTCGCGGGAACGCGGGCAGAGCCCGCGATTGCGGGTAAGCCCCTCCGGGGCTTGCGGGGGCACGGGCGGAGCCCGTGATGGGGCGGAGCCCCACATGAGGAGCGATTATATGCTGTTCTCGGAATCGAACACGAGATGGGTGGTGGAGGTGTGGCGTGATGAAAAAGGAAGGTTTGAGGAGTTGATGAATACGCGCGGCATTTGTATAGCCAAGATAGGCGAGACGATAGGAGAAAAAAGAGTTCTCATGCGTGATGGTGGTAAACAATTGGTGGATATTTCGTTGGAAGAAGTGAGAAAGGCGTGGACGGGGAAAATTGGGTGATTGTTCGCAGTGAGCGATTTTTTGCAATAAGACAAAATAAGTAAGTTACAAAGGAGTCTAAGAAAATACCTTCCCTGCTATAGTTCTTTTGCAAATATTCCTCTTCTAACTGATTCTAGAGGACTTAAACAAAGCACGAGGTCTGGAGCGTGGGTCTGAGAAAAAAGAACGCTCCACACCCTTCAAGAACCGCTATCAGCAAAATCTTCTGGTAGCAACCGTGTACCGTGTGTTATCCAGACTATTTCGACTAAATCTTTTTTCACACGGTAGACAATTCTATAGTTTTGGTAGATGAGTTCTCGAAGATCCGGTTGATTATATTCGGGCACGACCCTTCCGGAGTATGGAAAAAGCTCCAATTGTTCAATTCGTTTAAACACGTTTTCGGCAAAAATGCGAGCATAATACGCTGAGTTTTCGCCTATGTAATCGCAGATTCTGCCAAGTTCATTAATCGCTTTCGACGACCATATTATCTTAGCCATCGGCTCAACCGTTTTTTGGCTTCTTCATGGTTGATGCCTTTTCCTTCATCGAGTTCCTTCAAGCCTTCATCAACATTTTGCCGGAAATACAACTCAGCCATAATATCAGAAACAGTTACGTCCTCTGGAAGCTCTTCAATCATTTTAATGACCTTTTCTTTTACTCTCATTTTTCGTAATATCCTTACCCCCTTTTTATATATCACACATTGCAACATAAATAACTGTATCTTTGAAATAAAAATGGCGATAGATAGTCTCCGAAAGTGCGTTACAAAGACTAGACTATCGCCGAAATAACTATTTCTTTTCGGCTGGGAGGGTTGATAAGTCAAACCTTTAGAAAAGGTTTGGATCCAAAATCACACCTTTAGAAAAGGTGTGTACCAAAATTTTGGTCGGGAAGGTTTGTAAGGAGGGCCTGGCTCCTTACTGGTATGGCCCCTTATTTTTGGTGCGTTAAGTTTTATTACCGGAGGCTTTGAGGAATAGTAGAGGACGTGCCAAAAAGAAAAGATATCAGGAAGGTGCTGGTAATAGGCTCGGGGCCTATCGTGATTGGTCAGGCCTGTGAGTTTGATTACTCGGGCACGCAGGCTTGTAAAGCGCTTCATGAAGAAGGCTACGAGGTCGTTTTAGCGAATTCAAATCCCGCTACCATTATGACCGACCCTGAAATGGCTGACCGTACCTACATTGAACCACTGACCGTGGAGAACATGGCGAAGATAATCGCAAAGGAGAGACCGGATGCGTTGCTGCCCAACCTCGGCGGTCAGACGGGCCTCAATCTCTCTTCCGAGCTGAGCAGAAGAGGGATACTGGATACCTACAGGGTTAAGATAATCGGTGTAGAGGCTGACGCGATTGCACGAGGTGAAGATCGCATTATCTTTAAAGAGACCATGAACCAACTGGGTATACCGATGCCCACCAGTGCTCCTGCTTATTCAGTCGAGGACGCGGAGAGAATCGCACCGGAATTGGGCTACCCGGTGGTTATTAGACCCGCGTATACCCTGGGCGGAACGGGTGGGGGAATTGCGTATAACGTCGAGGAATTGAGGACGATTGCTGCCCGGGGCATTGCGGCGAGTCTCATCAGTCAGGTGCTCATCGAAGAGGCGGTCTTAGGCTGGGAGGAGCTTGAACTCGAAGTGATCAGAGATAAGAAAGGTAACAAGATCACCGTTTGTTTCATTGAGAATGTTGACCCTATGGGCGTCCATACCGGGGATAGTTTTTGCGTGGCACCGATGCTGACGGTTAGCGAAGAGCTGCAGACGAAGTTGCAGGAGTTCTCGTACCGGATCGTTGATGCCATCGGTGTTATAGGTGGAACAAACATACAATTCGCGCATAATCCCGAGGATGGCAGAGTTGTGGTGATTGAGATCAACCCGCGTACCTCGCGGTCCTCGGCATTAGCGTCAAAAGCCACTGGCTTTCCTATCGCCCGGATATCAGCCAAACTCGCCGCTGGTATCACGCTTGATGAGATCCCGTACTGGAAGGGAGGTACGCTCGAGAGATATACACCTGGTGGGGATTATGTCGTGGTAAAATTCGCCCGGTGGGCATTTGAGAAGTTCCCTCAGACTCAGGACCTGCTCGGCACGCAGATGAAAGCGGTCGGTGAGGTCATGAGCATCGGCAAGAATTTCAAGGAGGCATTTCAGAAAGCGATACGGTCACTTGAGATCAAACGATATGGCGTTGGTGGTGCGAAGAACTTCGCAACGCTCGCACTTCCGGAGCTTAAGACAAGATTGGTCTATCCATCGAGTGAGCGCATTTTCTTGATGTATGAAGCCTTGCGCAAGGGGATGTCGGTTGAGGAGCTTTATCAGCTTACCAGAATCGGGAGATGGTTTATCCGCCAGATGCACGAGCTGGTCGAATTCGAGGAAGAGCTAAAGAAGTACTACGGCAAAGAGCTGCCTGATGGGATGCTGAGAAAGGCGAAGGAAAACGGGTTCTCAGACCGGTACCTCGCACACCTGCTGGGCAAAACGGAAAAGCTGATACGCATACAGCGACTCAGTACGAAAAACCGAGTCGCCTATGAATCAGTGCCGGTAAGCGGTGCCGATGCCTCTTATTACTATTCGACCTACAAGCCCTTACAGGGCTTGCGGGTAAGCCCCTCCGTGGCTTGCGGGGGCACGGGCGGAGCCCGTGATGGGGCGGAGCCCCACAGTGCTGAAGATTCAGTGGGTGTATCGCCCAGGCGGAAGATAATGATCTTAGGCGGCGGACCGAACCGCATTGGGCAGGGCATAGAGTTTGATTATACCTGTGTACATGCTGCATTCGCACTACGTGAAGCGGGAATTGAATCGGTAATGGTCAATTGCAATCCAGAGACCGTCTCCACCGATTATGATACCTCTGACAAACTGTATTTCGAACCTCTAACTGTCGAAGATGTGTTGAGCATCTATGAAAAAGAGAAACCTGAGGGTATCATTGTGCAGTTTGGCGGCCAGACTCCCCTGAATATAGCACGGGAACTTCATGAAGCCGGAGTAAAGATTTTGGGTACCAGCCCTGAGAGCATTCATCTAGCAGAGGATAGAGAGTTATTCAGGGAGATGATGACAAAGCTCGATATTCCACAGCCTGAGGGCGGCACTGCACGTTCAGTAGAGGAGGCACTGAAGGTGGCACGGAGGATAGGATTTCCGTTGATGGTGCGCCCTTCTTTTGTGCTGGGTGGAAGAGGAATGGAGATTGTGTACAACGAGAACATGTTTTTAGATTACGCCCAAACCGCGGTAGACGTGAGTCCTGAATATCCAATGCTCATTGATAAATTCCTGGAGCATGCCATCGAGACCGAGGTGGATGCCATCGCGGATGGTGAGGACGTATATATTGCCGCCGTAATGGAGCATATCGAGCTTGCGGGGATCCATTCGGGCGATAGTGCCTGCGTGATTCCTTCGCGTACGATTTCAGAGGAGCACCTCAGAAAGATAGAGGAATATACGAAGAGGATTGCCGATGCGTTCAAGGTCGTTGGACTCATGAATATCCAGTACGCAATCGCCAATGGTAACGTATATATATTGGAGGCAAATCCACGTGCGTCACGAACCGTTCCGCTGGTAAGTAAGGTGACTGGCGTCCCGATAGCCAAAGTAGCCACGAAGGTGATGTTAGGCAAGAAACTAAGAGACCTCCTCAAGCTGGAGTGGAGTACGAGAGCAATTCCCTACGTTGGTGTAAAGGAAGCGGTATTTCCGTTCGATAAGTTTCCTGATGTTGATCCTGTGCTCGGGCCTGAGATGAAGAGTACGGGCGAGGTGCTGGGTATCGCGCCCTCCTTTGGGCTGGCATTTTACAAAGCAGAAGAAGCAGCGAGTATGAAATTACCCACAGAAGGAACAGTCCTGATATCAGTTGCGAATAAAGATAAAGAGGAGATTCTTGAAGTCGCAACGCGGCTCAATACGCTGGGATTTACGATACATGCAACACGAGGTACAAAGGCATTTTTTGATGTACATGGCGTGAAAGCTGATTTGGCGTTAAAGCTGAACGAAGGACGACCCAATATAACTGATGAGATCCGTAATGGTCAGATCCAACTGATAATAAATACCCCCTTTGGCTGGAAAGGTAAGCATGACGATAGCTATATCCGACAGGCTGCGATCCAGTACAAAATTCCGTATATTACGACGACTGCTGCGGCACTGGCAACGGTCGCGGGCATAGAGACGGTGAAATGTGGTCAGGCAGAGGTGAAGTCGCTCCAAGAATATCATGAATTGTTAGGCCTCTCGAAGAAAGAGCGTTAGCAACTGCTCAATCTGGTAGGCTATTGCGAGAATAGCAATGCCTCGCTCTATGTGGGGATTAACCAACATCCTTCCGCCTTCTTCATATCCGCTTTTTTCTATATCTTTTGTTTCCATCTTTTCCATCACCTCTTATAATACTTTACTACTAATATTATTGTATTAATAGCTATAAAGTGCTTTCGGTTTGATAAAAATAGAAAAGCTTTTAAAGAGATAATACAAGTATTATAGTATTAATGGTGATATCATGGCGAAGGGAAAAGCGGATGAAAATGAAAATGAGCGAGTTACGACCTCCTTGAAGATAGACCCTAAATTATGGAAGAAGGTGAAAATGAAGGCAATAGAGCGAGATATGAATTTGTATGAGTTGGTGGAAAGAGCTTTAAGAAAAGAAATTGGGGATGAATGGTAGATGGCTGAAAGTCTCTCTCAAGGGATTCCTACTCTAAATCTTGGAAACGAAATAAATCTCTATAAATGTAATGAGATATCTTTTTCAAATCTGAGAAGACAAGGGTTTAGGTGCGAAGAAAGCTCTCGGAAACCAGATCAGCTTGTTGCACATGGTGGAAACATATTAATAGGAATTGAAGAGAAACCAAATTCAAATCAAATTGATGAGGCTGTTAATGACATTAAGATTAAATACTTATCTGCATTATTACAGACAAAATATTTTATTGCCCGTGCTGGAGAGATTACAAAAGTTTATTACCGAACTTCTGAAAATCAAATTATTGAAATTGGTACAACATTAAGGGGAAGAGAAGTTTTGTGCTTTGGACCTAGAGTGATAACAGGAGAAAATACTTTAATAATTACAGAGGCTGTCCAACAATTACCCACAAATCAAATAGAATACACCCACAACTAAAAC
>JACUTR010000034.1 GCA_014859735.1 Candidatus Methanophagales archaeon
TATTGTAGCGGGTATGGAACGGATAGAAGAGATGCTCCGCTAACGATTTTTTACGGTTTACCTTTACCAATTTTCCATTCCGCTTTTCTTAATATCCCTCTCAACGTTTGCACCTCCCTCGCAGTGAGTTCAGCTCTGCCAAGTATTCTTCTCAGCATGAGCATCGTCTTCTCCTTTTTATGCTCCCTATAGCCGATCTCATCCAGAAAGGTTCTCAGATGAGCAAACAGCCGCTCTTTATCCTCGACACGTGCTAATAATTGTCCTCCAGAAGCCGTTTCTACTTCGCTCAATTCGTAAAGAACTACCGCAACAGCATGCGAGAGGTTCATCACGGGATACTCTGGACTCGTCGGAATGCGTACAACGATATCGCAGCGCATAAGCTCCTCGTTCAAGAGCCCCCGATCTTCTCTACCAACTAACAGGGATAAAATTCCACGTTTACCTTCAATCTTCCTTTTTAATTCTCGAGGCGAGAAAAAAGGCATTCTAAGATGCTTATGAGCCGAAATGCCAGGCTTAGAGGTGGTGCCAGCAACAAGCGCAGAGTTCTCAATCGCCTCTTCTATCGAATTCACTATTCTGCATGCACTGAGCACATCGTACGCGTGAGAAGCAACCGAGATTGCCTTCTTCCCGATCTCGGGGGGATTGAGCAGGTAAAGGTCTGAGAAGCCGAAGTTCTTTATCACACGCGCGACTGCTCCTATATTCTCCTCACTCTTCGGTTCCACAAGAATTGTCCTGACTTCCATACGTCTTCTTAACCTCTAAAAAATCTCCCTCGTTTTTTTTCTTTTTATCTTTGTACCTATCCATAAATTATACATGACGGGTACTAACATTTTGTAGAATGAAGCGTACGGATGTAAATGGAACGAATAGCACTCAAAATTGGTTACCTCGGCACCCAGTATCACGGGTTTCAGATTCAGCCTCAGTCTGTAGGTCCAACGATAGAAGGTGAACTCTTCAAGGCATTAAAGAACCTCGAGATCATTGAAGACCGAGCATCATCGAATTATTCCGCGGCCGGGAGGACTGATAAAGGAGTGCATGCGCTCTCCCAGGTTCTTTCCTTTGACACCGCACATCCGAACGTAACACCCCGGAGGATAAACAGTCTGCTTCCCGAGGATATATGGGCAGTCGCCATCGCAAAACCACCTTCGGGATTTAATGCCCGCAAAGATGCGATAAGCCGTGAATACCGCTATTTTTTATGGGTGCAGCCAGATGTGGGTATGGATATCACGGGTATGCGAGAAGCATCAGAACTGCTTATTGGAATACATGATTTCTCTAACTTCGCTCAGCCAGATAATCACGAGGAGTACGATAAACCCTTACAGGGTTTTCGGGGTCAACGGGGCGGAGCCCCGTTAGCTGGGAGTTATTCAACGCGAACGGAGATTAAGCGGGTTAGTATGGAAAAAAGAAACTCCTTTATCATTATCGATATAGAGGCGAGGAGCTTTCTCCGTAAAATGGTGCGGAAGATCGTCTCGGCGCTGAAGATGGTTGGTAGTGGCAGGAAGGATAAGAGATGGGTGGAAGACCTCCTGGAGCTACGAATAACGGAGCAAATCGAACCTGCACCGGCTTTCGGACTCGTTCTAAAAAATGTCTCTTATCAGGGGATCACATTTGTCGAGGATGACTATGCGAAGAGGAGAATAGCAGCACGACTAAAAGAGGATTTGATTTTTCACGCCGCAATGGCAGAAGTGCTGGGGGATATGGTGAACGAATACGCTCAATCGAATACGAAAAATCTTCAATACGTGCGGTAAATGTTTAAATAGATAACGGCACGTGTATTTATCAGGGAAGGGAGATGGTGACTAAAGCTAAAGAGATGGTTCTGCAACGAAAGAGAGAGCAGGTAAAGAGGGTTTTAGAAACTGCAGCGATGAGTTTGGGTTTTTTTATGCTGTTTGGCATTCTCATCATCCCCGGGCTCAGGGAAGGAATGGGCGACACGTTGGATGTCGCGCTGGGTCCTTTAGCAGCGTTTATTGATAATTTCTTAATCGCCATCCTCATCTTATCGGTGATTACCGGCATCTACACCTCGGTGATACAGAAATACACGATGAATTGGGAGTTGATAGAGAAGTCGAAGGAGTATCAAAAGCAGATACGGGAGCTTCAAAAAGAGCTCGTGGAGGCAAAACGCGAGAACAACAAGCACAAGATGAAACGAATAGAGAAGAAGAGAGCAGAGGTGATGAGGAAGCAGACACAATTCTCCGGTGAGATGTTCAGGCAGCAAATGAAGCCCATGGCGTATATCGGTATCATTACGATACCGATATTCATGTGGATATGGGGATATGTGGAATCAAACCCTGTTGGTGCGGTGGTTTTTCCTTTAATAGGTGCAAAGGCCCTCTCAGATGGTTTTATATTCGGCCTTCCTTACTGGGTGCTCTGGTACATGATCTGCTCGATACCAATAGCGCAGGTGATACGAAAAGCGATTGGTATAAAGAGCGGGATGTAAGCGCACGATGTGGACGGTGTGATCTATCCAGATGAATCTATTCATGCATGATAAAATAGAGCTGAAGAGGAGTGGGTTGCCATGAAGGAAAGGGTCGAAGAGGCTATGACACGAGACGTTATTATGGTGAATGAGAACGATTCAGTGGCAGACGTTGCACAGCTCTTCAGGACGAAGAAGATATCTGGTGCTCCGGTTCTCAATGACCGAGAGGAAGTCGTTGGCGTGGTGAGTGAGGCTGATATTATCAAGCTCCTGGACACGTTTCATTGGTACACGCCTCTCTTGACGACACTTGAGGTTTTACATCGCCATGGTGAAAACGTGCACAATATCCAGGAGGATATCGAGAAAGCCGGGCGGATGAGAGTGAAAGAGATCATGTCAAAGAATCCCGAAACGGTATCGCCGGATACCTTAATTGACGATGCTGCACTGATTATGTACTCAACAGGGTTTAATCGCTTGCCCGTTGTGAACAAAACGGGTAAGTTAGTGGGGATTATTACTCGCGCGGACATAATCGCTTCGTTATACTTATGAATGATAAAATAGGAGGAACCAGTCAATGCAAACGCAGATAAATGTTAAGGTTAAAGAGCTGATGACAAAGGAGGTTATTGCATTTAAGCCCGACGACAGGATTCAGCACGTTGCGGAGACTTTGAGAGCGCATCGAATTAGCGGTGCGCCGGTAATTGATGACAAGAGGAGGGTTGTTGGCGTTATCAGTGAAGCGGACATTATAAAATTGACCGCAACCGTTCCCTTTCCCGATATAGACCCGCTGAATCCTTTTCCCGTCTTCTCTCTATCCGCCTACCTGAAGGAGGTGAAGCGAATCCCTGAGGAAATTGACGCGCTCTTTGAAGGATACGTAAAGGACGTGATGTCAAAGAAACCCATGACGATATTACCCGAAGACGCTATCTCCGATGCTGCACGGATTATGCATAAGAACGATTTTAACCGGATCCCTGTGGTAGATAAGGAGGGGAAATTGGTTGGGATTATCACACGAGATGATATTATCCGTGTTTTTGCACGATAACCTTTCACTGAACTGAGCGTGGGGTAATGATCTCATTTCTGCTTCACAGGAGATAAGGACCGATTAACATGAACATGATGGACGAGAAGATGACCATCGCTATAAGGGATACAATTGCCTTTACGATCTTCTCTTTCCTTTTCTCCTCCTTTATACCCCTTAACACCGGATTCAGCATCTCTTTAAAGACATAGCCGCCATCAAGCGGAACGGCAGGCAGGCAGTTGAAGAGCCCAACGTAGAAATTGATCCAACCAACCCAGAACAGCACATCGGCAATCCAAAAAATACCTCCGCCGAAGAATGATGCAACACCCACCGGCTCGTATAAATGGATGAGCAGAGGATTAAAACCACCGAACCCGGAAGGAGGAGGATCAATGGGCATGATCGTCAGCAGGATCCAGCCATACAACCACCGAAGTGGCGAGAGGGAGACAAAAAAAGAAGGCAATGCTTGTAAGGATTTTAAATATACTTTGGAATCCACAACAATCATTCCCAAGGAATCATAGGGATTGAAAAAAACGCCTAAGTATCCCTTCTCGTCACGATCCACCTGCCCTAATTCCACAATAAAGTTCCCACCCCTCGTTTCAACTTCTACTAGTTGCCCCGGTACGGTCTGGTTCATAAAATTCTGGAAATCTACGGAGTCATCTATCTTCTCAGTATCCATTCTTATTATGCTCATACCTTCTTTCAGCCCCGCTTTATCCGCTGGAGAACCATCCACAACCCCGCCTATTATCAATCCAACGCTCTCGTAACCTCCTTCTATCAGTATCTCCCGCTCTTTTCCATTTTTATCCAGCACCGTGAAAACGATCTCTTTCCTCTCGCTCAGCGCGTCATTCATTCTCTCCACGCTCTCGCTGGTAATCTTCGAGCCGTTAATTCCGGTTATAACCATCCCGGATTCTATCACAAATTTTTCCGCCGGGCTTCCCTCCAAAACTTTATGCACAAAAAGCATGGTACCGTCGAGAGGCTGTACGGAGAAGAGGATAGCAAAGAAGAAGAGAAATGCAAGTAATGCCACGAAGAAATTGCTGGTCACCCCTGCAGAAAGTATCCGTGTTCGTTCACGTGAGGTTGCTACTTTCTTCCCTCGTATTTCCGTTTCGGCTGCCTCTCTCGCTTCTCCCCTCTTTTTACCGCCTTCCTTTCTCTTTTCACCAAAGAGCTGCTCGCTGTCTGGCTCAGCAAATGCTCCGATCGGTATTAACACAACCAGAAGCCCCATTGATTTTACTTTTATCTTCTCGACGGTGCTCAATACGGCATGAGAGAGCTCGTGCACCACTAACGCGATCACAAAACCAATCCAGGCGAGCATCGGTATAAACTCATTTAATCCCGGTATGAGCAGCCAATTCCTCGGCTCATGTATCTCCGTTGGTTCAGGCGGCATTAGAGCCATGGCATACACGCTCCGTACCACGAGAATAAACATGAAGGTCATTGCGATAAGCACTAAAATCGTGCCGATGTTAGCATAGATCCTCCAGAATCGTTCCTTTCGCGCTCCTTTCGCCAAGCGCTCCAATAATCGCTCCCCCCGTCTTGTCCTTATCATCAAAACAGGCCCAAATGCTGAGATGTTGAACCGTTCCAAAATGCCCTTTCGATCAAGCGCTACAACGATCAGCCAGTAAATCAAGAACAGGTACAACACCAACGTCAGTGAATAGAGGTCCATTTTTGGTTTCTTTTCCGTTATTTAGAATGAGCGTGGATGCTTATTAACTATTTCTCTGCTTTATTTCTTTGATCAAACTTTCTTTACACTTTTTCTTTTTTAGAAAAAAAAGAAAACCTGTGCTAAAAAAACTGTTTCTTTTGATAAACCTTTTCTTTTAAAAGAAAAGGTTTATGATCATCGGAATAGACGATACTGATTCGAGAGCAGGAATGTGCACCACCTATCTCTGTGCCGTTTTAGTTGACGAACTCAACCAACGTGAGTATGGTGATGTTTCAACTCCCTGCTTGGTACGACTTAATCCCTGCATTCCGTTTAAAACGAGAGGTAACGGGGCTGTATCCTTTGAGATCAGGATAGCCACGGGGAAGGAGGAAGAAGTGAAAGAGCTGGTCAAAGCCCGAGTACGTGAACTTTCGGAGGTTCATGACGAGGACACAAACCCCGGTGTTGTTTTTATTGATGATTCCGCGTTACGTGCGATGTTCAGAGGAGATAGCGACGAGAAAAATGAGTGCATGTTAAAATTAAAGACCTTTTACGAGACTACCGTGAGAGACGTGCTAGCAATAGAGGATGCTTATGCACTTATTTCAGAACTGCACTTCGATTCTTTCGGCCTAAAAAATGAGCGGGGATTAATCGGTGCTTTAGCTGCTGCTTCCTTTTGGGTGGTCCAAAAACGTGAGCCCACCTTTTATGATTTCACGTACGAGCTGATGGCATACCGTGAAAAAGAGAGATGGGGGACGGCACGGTTTATAGACGAAGCGAGTGTGTGGAAGGCGGATGAAGCTACGTATCCCTTCACCTGGGATACCGTAGATCTCGGGAATAAGAAACTGGCTCTTGCACCACATTCACCCTGCCCGGTCCTCTTCGGGATACGAGGGGGGAGCGTAGATGCTCTCTACAAAGCCTACAAGCTCATTCAGGCAGAGCCGGCAGAACGAGAAATGGTGTTCGTAACGAATCAAGGTACGGATTTTCACTTGATTACCCGTGAAGAAGCTGAGGGAACGTTGCACGACTACCACTCGTATATTTTGGAGGGCGTGGTCGATTCCGAGCCTCGGACGATCGAAGGCGGGCATGTTGTATTCGCTCTGTCACTTTCAGAACAAATATTGGGTTGTATCGAGTGCATAGCCTACGAGCCGACGAAGGGATTTCGTGATTATATCAGGAAGTTACGGGTTGGTGATGAGGTTACGGTCTACGGGTCGTTCAAGAAAGGGACAATCAATCTCGAGAAGATAGCGCTCAGGAAATTGAACGTTGAGGTAAAAAGGAATCCGATATGTGATAAATGTGGCAAGAGCATGGAATCTGCAGGGCGCGGACAGGGCTATCGATGTAAGCGGTGTAAGACGTACCGCAGTGAAAAGGAGGTTCAGATTGTGGATAGGGAGATCGAAGAGGGTTTATATGAAGTCCCCCCTGTTGCACGGAGGCATATAGCAAAACCGTTGATCCGTGTGCAAATGGAAGGAGGGATCAATCACCTTCATCCGAGCAGATGAGCTCACTCCATTGCTCATGTAGGAGAAGCTCCACCGACCAATATCTTCGTCACTCTCACATGCGGCGCGTATTCACAAACAGGAACATCTTGTCCATCTTTACCACAGAACCCTATTGTTCCGCGCTTTTTATCATTCCCCACCGCATCGATGTTCTTCAATACGTCCAGGGTTCTCCCGGAAAGCGAGACGTTTTTCAATCGCTTTGAAAGTGTACCGTTCTCTATCAGAAATGCCTCTTCGGCACTGAACTGGAATTCTCCTTTTACGGTATCGACCTGCCCGCCACGCATACCCTTCGCATAGATGCCAAATGGTATATCCTCAAGCATCTCATCAAAATTCCAGTCTCCTTCCTCTATAACCGAGTTGCTCATCCTGACGAGCGGAATATCAGAGTAATTAGCGGCTCTCGCATTCGCGGTTGGCCTCGCATCTAACCTGCCTGCGGTCTCTCTGCTATGCAAGTAAGAGACCAACACGCCATTTTTTATTACCTCTGTTCGGTTTGACGTTATTCCCTCGTCGTCATACGGGTAATAGCCATGGGAAAATTCAATAGTCGGGTCGTCAACAACGGTTAATCCCTGGTATGCGATCTCCTCTCCTAATTTTCCCTTTAGTATTGATTCGCCGTACAGCACGTGGTCAGCTTCAGCAGCATGCCCCAGCGCTTCGTGCATAAAGAGCCCGGTGAGGTTATTGTCCATAATCACCGGCAGCTCACCTGCAGGTGGCAGTTCAGCATCGAGGAGCCTAACCGCTTTATCCGCAGCCGTTACCGCTACGGTCTCAGGATTTTCTTCCTCTATAAATTCGAACCCTGCTACTGCCCCTATGCTCTCTCTGCCTTCCTGTAAAACCACTCCTTTCCTCGCAACCACCCCGACACGCATAAAAACGCCGGGGGCTTCCATTACAAGATACGTTCCATCAGAATTTGCATATATCTTCTCCTCGTAGCCATCGAGGTATAAGATAGAGATACTTTGTATAAGGGTGGAGTGCTCCTTAGCTGCGTCATATGCCTCTTTAACCATGCGTTTCTTCTCTTCAATGCCAACCTCATCGGGGTTTATCTTTGGCTTGAGCTTAAAAAGGTCAGTTATCGGCTTCACGTCCGCTATTTTTACGGCTGCCGCCTTCTTACTCGATTCTGCGAGCACCTTACCGATCTTCAATGCGTCCTCAAAGGTATCTTTTAGCGGAGCTCGTGCGAGGTTATTAGAAGAGGAGAATCCCCACGAGTCCTTATAGAGGACTCGTACACCCATGCCCTGGTCGATGCCATAGCTCATCTCTCTGAGAACACCGTCTCTGAGCTCTATAGCGGTTGCATAGCCCTTTTCCAGGCGGATATCAGCGTATTTCGCATGGCTCGATAGTACAAAATCGAGTGCCTTTTTTATCTCTTCTTCCATTAGGGGAGATATACCTCGGAAAATATTTATAACTTGTGAACAAAAGATAGAATGTGCTGATAAGTGTGGGGGCCGTAGCTCAGACTGGGAGAGCGCTCGGCTGAAGACCGAGTTGTCCCGAGTTCAAATCTCGGCGGCCCCATTTGAGATTTATTTGTCTCGCTTATTATACGGGCATTGATTCCTGCAAAAAATTATAACTGATTCAACGCCGCTCGTTGGTGTGACGCCGTGTCATTTAGGGAGTAGAAACTTAAATACCTTGTGATGCTTATATGTAGTGGGGATGTAAGGGGAATGGAGAAAGAACTAAAAGTCGTGCCGATCAAAAATGGAACGGTTATTGACCATATCGCAGCGGGGCAGGCGCTGAATGTGCTGAAGATATTAGAGATAAATGCACGGACGGATGCAGTGGTAAGCGTGGTGATGAACGTACGAAGTAAGAAGATGGGCAGGAAGGACATCGTGAAGGTAGAAGATCGGGAGCTCAAGCCTGAAGAAGTTGATAAAATCGCGCTGATCGCACCAAATGCAACGATAAACATAATAAGGGATTCAGAAGTAATAGAAAAGCATAAGGTCTACCTTCCGAAGTCAATAGAGGGCATTATACGATGTGCGAATCCCAATTGCATATCGAATGTGGAACGGGAGCCAGTTATATCCAAGTTCATCACGGTGAGCGAGAATCCTCCTCTCTTCAGGTGCTTTTATTGTGAGCGAATGATAGAGGATGTATCCGGGTATCTGTAAGGGCCGGTAGATCAGTTGGAAGATCGCTCGCTTGGCGTGCGAGCGGCCTCGGGTTCAAATCCCGACCGGTCCATTATGGTAGAACGAGAAAGAGGCCCCCACCCAACCCTGAGGATAAAAGGGACAAAAAGTCACTCGTTGCTGGAGAAGAAGATAGTGTTAGGTGTCACGGGCTCTATCGCAGCGGTTAAAACGGTTGAACTCGCACGCGAATTGATAAGGCATGGTGCTGATGTCTACGGCGTGATGAGTGAAGCGGCAACGGAAATAATTCACCCCTATACGCTTCATTACGCCACGGGGCACGAGGTGATAACGAAATTGATGGGGAATATAGAGCATGTCGAGTTTCTCGGGATGGAGGGGTTAGCAGACCTTTTTATCATTGCGCCGTGCACGGCGAACACGCTCAACAAAGTAGCGGCTGGAGTATCAGATACACCCGTGACGGCATTTGCAACCACTGCGTTCGGCTCCGGAATACCCATTATAATCGTACCGGCAATGCATGAGTCTATCTATAAGAGCCCTGTTCTGATCGAGAACCTTGAGAAGTTGAGAAGACTCGGCGTGACGGTTATAGGACCAAAAATTGAGGAGGGGCTTGCAAAAATCGTCGAGATTGAAGAGATACTCCTCACGGTTGAGCATATCCTTTCACCCCAGAAACTTGCAGGAAAACGCATCCTCATTACAAGCGGTCCTACCATCGAGCCGATAGACCCTATAAGGATCTTAACGAACAGAAGTTCAGGCCGAACAGGGATTGAACTTGCGAAGGCGGCGTATAAACAAGGTGCTGAGGTCACCCTCGTGCACAGCAAAGAGCTGAACGTGACGGGAATAAAGGAGCTTCGGGTCGAGACTGCACGTGAAATGGTCGATACCTGCCTGAATGAGCTTCGAAACGGATATGATGTGCTTATTTCGGCAGCCGCTATCTCTGATTTCACGGTTGAGCCATCAGAAGTAAAACTCTCCTCTACGGGAGATTTACAGTTGCATCTCACTCCTACCCGGAAATTGATCGAGGAAGCACGGAACGAATACCCTGAGCTTGTTATCGTGGGCTTTAAAGCGGAAACGAACGTTTCAAAGGAGGAACTGCTGAGGCGGGCGACGGTGAAGATGGAGCGCTATAACCTTGGGATGGTAGTGGCTAATGACATTGGCAAAGGTGGGATAGGAACAGCAGAAAACGACGTTTACATACTACGAAAAGGCACCGATGAGATAAAGCATGTGAACGGTGCGAAGAGGATAATAGCAGAGGAGATTGTGAACGAGCTGATAGACCTTTTTAGCTCATACGCTACAAGATTTGTTTGATTTTTTTCTTGACCCCGTGCATCCCCCACCGAACTAAAAATTTGAGAACGACGCTCCATACAGACCAAATAGCAGATTGTAACTTAAGGAGATAACGCAGAAAGAACGTTAAAAAGAACTCTCGCTTTAAAGCGAAAGTACTCATGAGCTGGTCAAGGCACCAGTTGGTCCACCTACTATGGGCCTCGAGTATCTTAATACCGTCCGTACGCGTCAGAATATTCTCGTCTATTTTGAGCAGCATGTCGCCATCCAGTTGAAAGAGCGTTCGTGCAGCGATATTGAGCTGCGGATTCTTGGTGTCTTGTGGCGGGAATGTCTCGAAGACAAACTGTCCACCTGTGAAAATACCATGCACCAGCGTCCTCAGCCAGAAAAATTTACCTTTTGGTTTCATCATCGAGCCAGGATCGGTTATGAGGTTCTGCATGAGGTCAGGATCCAGATGGCACTCAAACACGGGGTTCATCGGATCCTTTTTGTAATAAATATCCTCTCCTTTATGTGTTAATCGGACTTTCAAAGCAGGATCTGCCCTCCTGAGTTATCTGCCAAGCGCCGATCTGAGAATCTGGACAAAAGTGCTCATCAGGCCGTTTCGGTAATTCACACCAGCCTCCACATTCCATTTGTGAAGGCGCATCAATTCTTCTGCGTTCCCCCGAGCCGCGCTGAACAACTGATCGTTGATGCGTGATATAATATCTCCATCAAGCTGTATGACCGTCTGCGCATAGACGAATGTTGTAGGCACCAGTTCCCAGAGCTTGCGCAGTTGCTGACGCTCCCGACTGGTAAACTCATTATTATCAACCCATTGCTCCTGTAAATAGAGATATTTGTGCAGGTACCGTAGATGACGCCGGTACTCCGAACGTTCGCGCATTTGCTTTTCGGTCAAAATTTTATCCGGTTCGTGCTCGAAGCATTCGTTAACATCATCACGGAGTCCCTGAATAATTTCTTTAGCTTTATCCTTATCTTTGTCTTCAGTGCGCTTATTTTGAGCACACAGTTCTCGTAGCTGCGCAAGAGAATTATCTCTAAGAGAGAGCTGAATTTTGTCCTCCAGTATATGACTCTCGAACCACTCAACGAGATCTTCACAGGTCTGATTAAGAAATTCTGAATCTTTAGTTGGATGTTCAGCGGAAATGTTTGACACCAGTACCGAGTTCACTTCGAGGGTAGTTAGATCAACTAACGCATTCCTAACAGACTCAAAAAAATGAGAGTAGGCCTCCTTGTTTCTCTTTTTCTCTTTCTCTTCGTTAGTTTTCAAGCTCTTTTCTTCATTCCCCATGATACCTCCCTCCTCAGTTTGGCTTCAGGTATGATATAGCTCACTCTGCTTACAGGTCGTCCAAGCTAACAACGTTCTATTCTTCCGCCTTACCTATCATGCCACTAAGCGTACGTGCCAGATTCTCCAGAAATTCCAGTTTTTTCTGGATATCCTGTTCCGCAAGTTTTACTTGCTCGGCGTGAAAATCGCGTAGTGGTGCTAGATCGGGATCCTTCAGGAAGTTTATGTGAATTTCATTGGTTCGATCTGCTTGAAGAAGGTCTATCTTTGTATAGAGTTTTTCGTCCCCGGCACCACCGCTCACTTTGGTTGTGATCTCGAGACAGATGCTTTCTGAAATAGCTTTTTTGATAACTTTCCAAACATCCTCCTTGGTTCTTGCTTCTCTAAGTTCTTCCTGGAGTTTTCCTTCTGGTACTATATCTTCTCCGTTAGGCATTTTGTAGTTTCACCTATCTATGAGTACATGATTCAAGTGAAATAAAAAACTTACGATTGCGTAAAGCAGATCATGACGGATTTTATAGATGCTGGATTTGAGGCGATTATCGTGAGTGCGAGAGCCGATCTCTTTGGCAAAGAATGGCTTGGATAGAGGATAGATAGCGATTTTGTACGTTATTTACGGAGTTTTAATAACACAATTGATCCCGGTGGCGAACATGGTTAGTACCATACGTTTGTTATTGGTGGTCCGCTCTTCAAAAACCGCATACGAATACTCAAGAGCAAAAAAATATTGAAAGACGGATGTTGGTTCTTGGATATTTCAGATCTTGCGATTGAGGGTGGAGAAGTTGGAGCACTCTAACCAGTACTGGTATTTTTGGGAACGTTAGACAGAAGCTCGGTAAGAACCAGAAGTTAAAAAAAGATATTATTAATGCTTTCCCTAACTAAAAAGCGCGCGAAACATCCTTTAGTCAAGCTTTCTTGAGGAAGGTTTTTAGAAGTGCTGGTAGCCTTTCAGTTCCATCATTTCCTTCGTTTCGCCTTTTTTAAAATAGATTCCTTCTTCCCGGGGCACTACGTGACCGATAATGCTCATTTGTACCTCTCTCTTCAGCCTGTTCATCAGATCTTCATTATTTAGCGCTCTGGGATCAATCGTAAAGAGTAACTCGTAATCGCCACCGTAATAACACGCAAGCTCTCCGCGTTCACGCGGTGATAACTCTAACCCCCCTTCCCGTCTTATCTCCTCGCTCAGAACGGGCACATTCTCCTCATAGAGTTCCGCACCGACGTTGCTCCTCTTTGCTAGCTCTGCTACTGAAAGAGCAAGCCCATCACTTATATCAATCATTGCGGTTGCCACGCCTGAGTTCGCGATGAGGATGCCTTCCTTCACCCTTGGCACTGGCTGAAACAGCGCTCTTTTCGCTACTGCTTCAACACGATCAGGCACGTCCATCTCTCCTTTTAGCACCTTCACTGCGAGCGCAGCGTTACCGAGCGAACCTGTCACGCATATCAGGTCTCCAACGTTAGCTCCGGATCTCCTTATAGGATTATCCGCAAACCCGATACACGTCCCGGTTAAGATAAGCTCTGTGCTCCTCGATAGGTCTCCACCAACTACGACTGTATGATAGGACGAGGCGCATTTCTCGATCCCAGCCACAAGTTCGTCCACAAATGAGGTCTCGGTCTGTGCAGGGATACCCATGGCAATGGTAAAGGCAAAAGGGTGTGCGCCCATCGCTGCGATATCGCTCAAATTCACTGCAACGATGCTCCAGCCCATCTGGAACGGTGAAATGCCGGCAGGGAAATGAGTTGATTCTTGCAGCGTATCAGTGGTTACGATGAGATAGTTATATCCTGCTTTCGCTTTTTCGATATCGATAACAGCGCAATCGTCCTCGCCAGCTCCTATCGGTACGATTTGTTTGTCAACATGGAATCCTTTCACTATCCGTTCTATTAATCCGATCTCGCCGAGGTCTTCTATTTTCACTTCTTTTCTTTTTATAACTTCAAGAATGATTAACCATACATATATATGTATGAGTAAAACAGGGAGATGATTCCTTTAGACAGCACCGAGATGCTGCTCGTGCATGGAAATACCGGTACCTTAGCGGTGGTCAAAGTAGGCAAACAACGGCAGTTTCTCGTTGATCATCCTGATGGTGAGATTGTACTGGCGATGGGGCCGGAAGAGTTACTCGTCGCTTCGGGGTTTGGCACTGACGAACAAATAATGAATGGGTTACGGTGTGTGCTCTACATGATTAGAGAGGTAAACTCGCCACTGATTGTGCTGCCAAAAAACCATCCCGCATCGGCTCGGCTCAAAATTGTGGTATCGGCAGGCAAGAGAATCATGCTGAGCTGTGATATTACACCGGGCACGCATCCCGAGCAGCACCTACTCTGTGGCATGGAGGAATTCAGTGGCGCTGAGATTCTGGGTGTAGACGGTGGCGTGGAGTTAAAAGGGCTGGAGAGCGCGAAGTTTGAGAAAAACCCCTTTTTATAAAGAGAACTAATAAGTTCTTTGGTCAAAGAGCTTTCTTTTAAAGAAAGTTTGTTGATAAGTATAAGAGGCTGGGCTGGATATGACAGGTGAAGCGGCAGTGAACTCTAAAGAAAGGAGAGAGATGGATCTCTCGAAAGCGAGAAGAATCGTCATAAAAGTTGGCACCAGCAACCTCACTGATAAGAACTACCGGCTTGAGCCACGGAAAGTTGAAAAGCTCGCTAAAGAGATAATCGAATTGAAAAATAATGGTAAAGAAGTCATTCTCGTGACATCAGGCGCTATCGGTGCCGGCATTGGCAAACTTGACCTCAAGCAGCGACCCCGGGACATCAAGGTATTACAAGCCACGGCCGCCGTTGGTCAGAATATCCTGATGAGCACGTATGATCGATACTTTACCACCTATGAGCAGACCATTGCACAGGTCTTATTAACACATGAGGACTTCTTTGACCGCCAGCGGTACCTCAACCTGAGGAATACCTTGAGTATCCTCCTTAAGTCTGGTGTAATCCCCATAATCAACGAGAACGACACGGTGGCGGTGGACGAAATAAAAGTAGGTGATAACGATAATTTATCCGCTCTCGTAGCAAGCAATCTCGGTGCTGATTTGCTCATTATACTTACCGACACCGATGGCCTGTTCACGTATGACCCGAAAAGGAGCAAGAACGCTGCACTTATTTCGGTAGTGGATGAGATAACCCCTGTGATTGAGCGTATTGCAGAAACCAGAGGAAAAACGGGCGTGGGTGGTATGAAGACGAAAATTCAAGCTGCTAAGGTCACGATGCAAGCAGGCATTCCACTGGTCATTGCAAACGGCCGTGAGGAGAATATAATTACGCGAATCATAGACGGGGAGCCGCTTGGAACACTCTTCATGCCGAAGAAGAAAAAAATGTACAGTAGAGAGCACTGGATTCTCTTCGCATCCCCGCCAAAGGGCAGAATTAAAGTGGACGAGGGGGCAAAAACAGCGCTGATCAAAAATAGCGGTAGCTTGCTTCCTTCTGGGATTATCGGCGTTGAAAAGGAGTTTAAGAGCGGCGACACGGTAAGCATTGTCGATGCGAACGGTGTGGAGTTTGCCAAAGGCATCTCAAACTACTCGAGCAGTGATATCGAGAAGATTAAAGGCATGCAATCAAAAGAAATCGAACACGTTTTGGGTCGGAAAGATTATGCTGAAGTAGTGTATAGAGGCAATCTGGTGTTGCTTTATCCTGCCCCCGAGTACGAATAACAACAAGCGGCGATTTTCTAATCTAAGGCTCAAGGCTCTATCTCTTTGATGAGAAATGAACTGCTTTTGAAGTCTGTGGTTTTACCATTTATCTCATAAATTCTTTCGTCTCACGAGATATGCTATTACTGATAATCCAGCAATTGCGAATACGACTTCAAATCCTGGAGTGGGTGTAGGAGTAGGTGTTGGAAGTGTTTCTATTGTTATTATTGTCGAGTATTCATATTTCTTACCATAATCGTCCTTACAGGTTACATCTGTCGTGAAAGATAAATCCCTCACTTCCAGTATTTTGATGGTATGTTTTATCGAGTGCATTTCACCAGGCTTTAATTCCCCGCTCCACATCACGAGGCTTGGAGAAAAACTACTTGCACCACTTGCATAGCTGCATGCAATACTGGAAGGAAGAGACTCTGTAAAGTGTATGTCCTTTGCTACACCCTCTCCAACATTTGCAATAGTTGCAGTTACTATTGCTTCTGCACCAACTTCTGGCTTTACTTTAGTTGATGTATGGGAAATCTTAAGCTCTGGTAGTTTTGGCATTGGTGTAGGTGTTGGAGTTGGCGTAATTAGTGAAGGAGGTGGCGGTGGTGGCGGTGGTGGTGGCGGTGGTTGGTGGCGGTGGCGGCGGGATTTCTCTTTCCTCTGCATAATATCCTGCAAAAGTGACAGCTACACTACTCAAAATTAAAAATGTTGCGATGACCACCGCGTATACTTTCCCTACCATTTTTATCACTTTTACATTCGTATTTATTTATCTAAAAATAAATAAAAAGAGAGGAAAAAAATAAAATCGCTCATCTTCTTCGCCTTACCAGCATCACCACACCTATCGCTGCTACCGCAATCATTGCGAGTATGGCTTCAAATCCCGGTATCTTAGGTGTTGGAGTAGGTGTTGGAGCCACTGCTGTTACATATATCATTGTTGTGTATTCATACCCCTTACCAGCTTCGTCCTTAAAGGTTGCTGTTGCCGGGAAGAATAGCTCCCGCGCTTCTAATACTCTGATGGTATGTCTTATCGAATGCACTTCACCAGGATCAAGCTCGCCAGTCCACAATACGTAATTCGGGGTGAAACTAGTTGCACCACTCGCATAGCTGCACGTAATACTGGAAGGGATATGCTCCTCCAGCCGGATATTCTTTGCTTTACCATCTCCCACATTTGAAATGGTTACAGCTACTATTGCTTCTGCACCGACTTTTGGCTCTACCAGAGTTGATGAATGAGAGATTGTAAGTTGTGGACGTCCTGGCAGTGGCGTAGGAGTTGGTGTAGGTGTAGGCGTTGGGGTCGCTGTTGGTGTAGG
>JACUTR010000035.1 GCA_014859735.1 Candidatus Methanophagales archaeon
TACTGGGTGATCGGGAAAGTGGAAGAAGTGATTTCAGAGCTTAAAAAGAAGCTTTAGACTTTAATTTTTTCTTCTTCTTCTCTCTTAAACTTATAACTCAAATTTCGCAGCTCGCTAACTATAAGAAGACCTACGTCATGTATTCCACAGTATATTACTGCGAGATTTTTAAGAAACAATTGATGAAATAGTTACTACTTAGGGATAGCTATTTGACCAGATTTGGGGGGGGAGAAATATAGCTAATAATCCAATGCTCGATCGGTTTTTCAATCCTGAAAGTATCGCAGTAGTCGGAGCGACACCTAAAGAAGGAAAAGTTGGTAACACCCTCCTCAAGAACATAATCGTATTTAAGGATAAAGCGAAGACCGAAAAGGAAGTGAGGATTTATGCGGTCAATCCACATTACGAGACCATTTTGGGCATCGCGTGCTATCCAGCGATTATTCAGATTGAGGATCGAGTAGATCTGGCGGTTGTCGCAGTTCCAGCCGTAAGCGTTCCTGAAGTCCTTGAGCAGTGTGGGGAGAAAGGAATAAAGAATGTGGTTGTTATCTCTGCGGGCTTTAAAGAGGCAGGGCGAGAAGGTGCGGTACTCGAATCGGAACTTGTGCGCATAAGCGAGAAATATCGCGTAAATCTCATTGGACCAAACAGTTTGGGGATACTAAACACGCATGCGAAGTTAAATGCGACTTTTGGTAAAGCTACACCTGCACCGGGTACAATCGCATTCTTAAGTCAATCAGGGGCGTTCGCATTAGCGGTGATTGACTGGGCGATACTGGCAAATATAGGGTTTAGTAAAGTGGTTTCCTTAGGTAACAAAGCGGTTCTTGATGAATGCGACTTCATAGCGTATCTGGCTTCGGACGACGAGACGGAGGTGATAACGATGTATCTCGAGGATGTGCGGGATGGCCGAAGATTTATGGATGTGGTAAGGCAGGTCTCGAAGACAAAGCCTGTGGTGGTGATGAAGAGCGGGAAGACCGAAGCGGGCGCGAAAGCAGCTTCGAGTCACACAGGAAGCATAGCAGGGAGTGTCGAAGCCTTCAAAACGGCATTTCACCAAGCCGGTGTGATAGAAGCGAACTCGATTGAGGATCTCTTCGATTTTTCGCTGACCCTTTCGAGGATTCGCAGCGTAAAAGGAGGGGTAGCGATCGTGACCAATTCAGGGGGACCCGGCGTTATGGCTGCCGATGCAGTTGATGAACTCGGGCTTGAACTCGCTTCGTTTAATCGAGCAACGATTGAAGAACTCCGTGCATTGCATATCGCGAATTTTTATAATCCCGTTGATGTGAAGGGGGATGCGGATTCGGCGAAATTTGGGCATGCGCTTGGTATCGTCGCAGCCGATGAGCGGGTGGGAACGATAATCGCTATTCTCTCGCCAACGGCGCCGATAGACTTTGATACGGCAGGGGATTATGTTCTGGAATTAACTGAACGAAAGCCGATTATACCCGTGTTCATGGGCGGTGAGAGGGTTACCGAGAGCATAGAGCGATTCAGGAAGCAGGGAATAAGGAATTACTTCGACCCGGTCAGGGCAGTAAAAGCACTCTACGCGGTCAAGCGATACAGCGAACGCAAGGAGCGAGTATATGTTCCGCCACCTTCCGTCACCGTGGATCGGAAGGCTATCGAGGGGTTGATGAAGCTTAAGGAACGAGAAGAGGCGCGAATGGGCATAGGATTAGCGGGGTTTACCATTTTAGAAGCGTATGGCATCCCTGTGGCGCGGTATGGTAAAGCAAAAACGGCTGATGAAGCGCTTGAAATCGCAGATCGAATAGGCTATCCCGTGGCTCTGAAAATTGTCTCGCCGGATATCGTGCATAAAACGGATATAGGCTGTGTCAAGCTGAATGTGGGGCGGGAAGCGGTAAAAGGAGCATTCTTCGAGATCGTGCAGAGGGCTGAGAAGTACACGAGTGCAAGGAGAATCGAGGGTGTTCTTCTTCAAGAGATGATTGAAGGCGGCAAGGAGGTGATCGTTGGTATGAAGCGGGACCCGCACTTTGGGCCCTTGATACTGTTTGGGCTGGGCGGGATTTATGTTGAGGTCTTCAAAGACGTTTCGTTCGGGATTGCACCCCTGAGTAAGGATGATGCAGTGGAGATGGTCAAAAATGTTAAGGCGTACAGAATTTTGCGGGGCGTAAGAGGGGAGCCCATGTCTGATATAGATTCAGTGGTTGATGTTCTGCTCAGGTTTTCACAGCTCAGTACGGACTATCCTGAGATACTCGAAGCGGATTTGAATCCAATCAAGGTCTTTGAGAATGGCAAGGGGTGCTGTGTGATCGATTTAAAAATGGTTATCGGAGATGAAACGGGGTAACTGTTATATGTATGTGCCATCTTTTATAGTATTATAAATAACCTGAGCAAGGATGTAAAAGAGCGAAGGGAAGTAAGAAATCGCCAAAAGGCAAGGTTAGCTCAAACGGGGTATAGAATGAAGGGCTTGCTTGTTTCATCCCTGGAGGAGTATTCGGGAAAGAGCGCATTGATAATAGCCGTGGGGCTGATACTGCGGGAGAGAGGCTTTAAAATTGGGTACTTCAAACCGTTCGGCGTGGGCATCACCCGGATAGAGAACCACCTCGTTGATGAAGATGCATACAATACCGCCCTGGTCTTAGATACCGGAGATAGTATAGAAGATGTATGTCCCATCGTTATTGACCGACCATACATGGACTTTGTTCGTGCTGCAGACCCATTAGAATTAAAGAAGAAGGTTATCGATTCGTACAAGCGGATTTCAGAGGATAAGGATGTGGTCTTTGTGGAAAGTGCAGTTGAGTACAAAGTTGGGAAAGCGCTGGGGCTTTGCGACTCAGCAGTTTCATCAATGCTGGATTTGGATCTTCTCATCGTGGTGAAATACACAAATGATTTCATCCTCGATAAGATTCTGGCTGCACGAGAACTTCTTGGCGAACGGCTTAAGTTCATCATCTTCAATCAGCTCTCGGGCTACAAGGAGGGGTATGTGACGTTTATTAACGAGCGATTTTTAAAGAGGAATGGACTGGAGCTGCTTGGTTCACTGCCGTTTAGCCCGCTCCTTGCCGGTTTATCGGTACGTGAGATTGTTGATGCGTTGAGTGGTGAATGGCTCATTAAAGGCAAGCCAGGAGAAGAAGAGGTGATTATTGAGGAGCTATTGATCGGTGCGATGTCCCCTCCATCAGCCTTAAAATATTTCAGGCGTGTGCGAAAGGCAGCATTGATAACCGGAGGGGATCGTGCGGATTTACAAAATCTGGCGCTGGAAACGGGCACTATCAAGTGCCTGCTGCTGACGGGCAATTTAGAACCGACCGGAACAATACTGGGGAAAGCGGAGGAGAAAGGAGTTCCCGTTATTCTGGTTGCGGATGATACACTCACGACATTGGGGAAAGTGGATGAGGTCTTCGGGAAGGCGAGGATACGGGGTGAGGTGAAGATAAGAAAGATGAAAGAACTTGTTGAACGGTTTGTGGACCTGAAGAGGCTGATAGACTATCTCAATCTCGACACGGCCTTTTTGCAAAAATAGACAGGATTATTACGAGCAGAAAATAGAGGAGCGGGATATATTTGGAATCACGTTTACGCGGGTTTATTATAATCCAAAAGAGCTCGATCTCGGCGAGTATATGGAAGGAAAGATGGACGTGGAGGAGGTAGCAACAATTGGCGAAGTGGTGGCGTACATGATCGTATGATTCTGTAAGGTGAAGATGCTGGCTCTTTTATGCGTAATCTTGAGACGATTCGGAGCTATCTATTCACCACGCTGAAAATACCCGTAAAGCTATCTACATCAGCTTCGTTGAAGTTGAAGAAGAGCCCAAATTCTCCGCTACTACTAAGTAGCTATAAAAAATTTCCGTAAACTTTATATATTCTTGGCTCAAACCTTAGCAGTGCGGATGAAAAAAAGAGCGCGGGAGAGAAAACTGGGTACACTGCTTTACCTCATGGATAAAAAGTTGATAGTGAGAGGAGGTCGACTAAAAGTAGAGGGGATGATCAATTCCATCGTTATGAGCGAGAATAAAAGGAAGATAGGAAGAGTTTACGATATCTTTGGACCTGTTAACCGTCCTTATGTGAGCATAAAGACACTTGAAGGGATAAAAGAAGAGGAGCTGAAAAAGCTTGTGCATAAAGAATTGTACGTTCTCTGAGGTATAAAAAGAAAAAGCGGAAAAGGAGATGCGTGAGATGGAGAGAAAGGAAAGTGCTGGAGAGGCAGACAGAGAACGTTTACATAGGCTTAGTGAACGTCAACGGAGGAAAAGAATAAGTACTGCTGGAATTGGCAAGCAACGTTTAGCTGCGCAAGCTGAGATAGATAGATTGTCATCGTTGCTTTCCATATCCGGGGAAGCGAGGGAGAGTAGCTCGGAGATATATCGTAAGGCGTGGGAGAGTGATTTGATTCATGGACGTTCAATAGAGAAGATCCTGGCTGCATCGATGTACATGGCGTGTCGAAAACATAACGTGCCGCGAACACTTGACGAGATCGAAAATGTAACAAAGGTAGGGAGAAAGGATATCGTAAAGACAAGCAAGTTATTGGCAAAGAGGCTGGATATGAAACTTGCTCCAACCTCTCCGTTAGAATACGTGAGCAGATTTTGCGCTAAATTAAATTTGGAGAAGCAGGTAGAGGAAAAGGCGCGGAAGATAATAAAGGAGGCGTTAAAAAAGGATATAACAAGCGGGAGAGGTCCTACGGGCATAGCCGCGTCGGCGATTTACATAGCGGCAATCTTGTGTGACGATAGGAAGACCCAGAAGGATGTTGCGGAGGCTACGGGTGTCACGGAAGTGACGTTGCGCGTACGGTATAAAGAGATAGCGCGTGAATTAGGAATAAAAATAGAGTAGAAGGGTTCTCTAACTGTGCGAAGTTGTTTTTGTTGTATACGGGTATAAATTGTTATGGAGCAAAGCAGATCCGAGCGAATGTTTGAGATAATACCTGCGATAGACTTAAGGGGTGGCAGATGTGTCCAGCTGCGGCAGGGTAAGAAAGAGGATGTGATATTCTCTTCGGCAGAGAGCCCTGTTGAGATAGCGAAGCAATGGGTGATGCAGGGTGCGAGCCGATTACATATAATCGATTTGGATGGTGCGTTCCAGGAAGAGAAGAGCAATTTCGAGGTGATTAAACGTATAGCGGAGTCAGAAGGAGTGCTGGGACAAGCAAAGATTCAGGTTGGCGGAGGAATCAGGTCTTACGAAGTAGCAGTTCAGCTCCTCGAGATAGCGGAAGGTGTGGGCGTGGATCGAATACTATTTGGAACTGCCGCACTGAGGTCCCCGCATCTTATCGAGAAGGTAGCGAAGGAGTATTCTTCCGACCGGGTCATGGTCGCTCTGGATGTACGAGCGGGAAAAGTGATGATAGACGGGTGGCGGGAGGTAACCGGGCTGGATGCAAAAGAGGCGGCAAAGCAGGCAGAGCGAATAGGTGCGGGTCGTTTACTGTTTACGAACATAGACGTTGAAGGATTGCTGAGCGGTATCGAGCCGAAGATTATCGAGGAGTTCGTACGTTCGGTGAGCGTTCCGGTAGTCATAGCTGGGGGAGTAAGTAGTGTGGAGGATGTGATGCGAATAAAAGAAGCGGGTGCGAGCGGAGTAGTGATAGGAAGTGCTCTGTATAAGGGCAAAATTGATTTTAAGGAATTGCTGAAGATTGCCCGGGATTAAGACTTTCTGAAAAAGACTTTTTTGTTTTGTAACGCCGTGCTGAGGATAATTTCAAATCGCGAAGATCAGAATAAAGGAAAGTATTTCGATACCCATGGTACAATATTCACTCAAGAGATGCAAGAATTAATAAAATACGGGAAGAAGATAGTGGAGGCGGGGCTTGCGCATTCGCATTTTGGGAATGTCAGCAAGCGAGTAGGTGACCAGATGCTTATCAGCACGACGGGGAGCATGCTTGACGAGCTTGAAGGACAGATTGTTACGGTGCCTGTAGATCCGGAATCGCCCGATGAGCTTGATGTGATTGCGTCAACGGAGGTAAATGTCCACCGTGCGATTTATAAAGAGACATCAGCTCTTGCGATTCTCCATGGGCATTCGGAATATGCGGTCGTGATGTCAATGCTGTACCAGCCAGGCGAGCTGATCGTGCCTGAAGATTCAGAGAGCATCTATGTGCTGCACGAGATACCCGTGGTGCGCGGTGGTGTCGGCTCGGAAGAATTAGCGAGAAATGCAGCTCATGCGCTTCGTGACCACAAAGGAATTGTTGTTCAGGGTCATGGAACGTTTGCTCGTGGTGCAACGGTAGATGAAGCGTTTGTGATCCTCAGCTCGATTGAACATGCCTGCATGGTGAAATATCTGGCTGAGATTGCGAAAAGAATCAGCGTTTAGAGGATATTTTACAGGCCTGGGCGGGAGATGTCACCACATCCCGTTTCTCGTAGAGCGGTATCCTTTTTCCATTTTGGAAGGCTTCGTTCAATTGTAAATACGCTCTACCATCGGTGAACGTATCGTTCCAATCCTCAGCAGAGATATGGAGAATGTCTTCACCCGTTCCTTTTTCAAGGATCAGCGTTAGTTCTTGCTCTTCATTGCTCTGTTTGAGCTCTCCCCTAATTGCAGCGCCATCAGAAAGCATGAATAAGAAGACAGAGGGGACACGAACATAAAATCCACTTGATCCCGCAGGAAGAGAATCATGCTTCTTTCGGATGAGGAAATTTTCTAAAATGAGTGGCATTTTATTTCTCCCGCTCTAACTCTCTCGCCACATTCCATCCTTCATCTGTTAATCCGACGCTTTGTCCAGAAGGGTGAGGCTGTATTGAAAGATAACCATTTCTCCTCAATTTTAAAATTCTCCTTTTAATTAGATCATGGTGGTGTGAAGGGAATCCCCTACAAATAAATTCGAGAGGGGAAATATATATCTTGGAGGTAGGAAAGGGGTGAAAGATGGCGACAAGAGGTATGGAGTTGCGTGGAGATTTGGCAGTAGATTATCTCTATGAGTTCGTAAATCAGAATAGGGGTTTAAGTATCTACGACCTCGCGAAAAAGTTGAGATGGAGTACTGGAAAGGTCTATAACATTGTTAAGGTACTTGAAGAGGTTGGTTTGGTAAGGACAGAGAAGTCAGAGGAAGGTGGAAGAATAAAGAAGAGAGTCTATCCTATTGATTGGAATGAGCTTTTACCAGAAGATGTGAAGAAAGAATTACACCCTTCTTCTTCCGAGAGGTTGTAGAAATTACTTACTGACCAACAAAATTCTTCAGAACCATCAGATAATCGTGTGCGGTTCTTTTCGAACGATCCAGATAAACATTCCCCTTTTTATAATACTCCCTTAGTTTGAGGAAGAGCTCCTCATAATCAAATGTTGATAACCCCCCTTCTGCAAACTTCCCTCCTTACATATTTTACCACATTTTCTCCGAGCAGCTCGTACATTACTGCCTCTTCAGGAATCCCCCTATCCCGAAAAAGTTTTGGGAATGCATCTACCACTGCAGTAAAAATCACGCAACCATCGCCTCAAGCTCAGTTTTGAGATGAGCAGCCATTTCCGTGCAGTAGCCATGCGTAGCGCACTCAACGGTATATAGCTCTTTCGGCTCGAATGCCTTTGTATAAGTCTGCTCTGCATTTTCGTAAGGGATAATCGTATCGTTCACTGAATGAATCATCACGAACTTTCTCGGTGGAATCTTGCTGAGATACGTTTCAGGATCAATTGATTGGTAAAATCGAATCTGATCAGGCTCGACCAGTTTTCCAGAAGCAATTGCAGCGTCTATGCTGTAACCGCAGGTGCTAATCGCAATCACGCCGCGAGCCTTTAGATCGAGTGCGCATGTGATAATAGCGAACCGTGCCCCGTTACTTTCGCCGGCATATACAATGCGGTCCGGGTCAATCCCAGGCTGATTCCGTAAGACCTCCGCGGCTGCACGTGCATCATGCACCATCTTGTGTTCGGTCGGCTCGTTACCATTCAGAAACAGTTGTAAATCGCCCGGTATATCAATAACGCCCACTTTCACTTTGAGCATCTTAACGACGAATCAAAATATTCTTATGATTTATAGTTATACGTAATCCATATTAACCAGAGGCGATAAAAATGGGGGCGATATTGCGTGTTCAGGGGCTCTGTAAGCGGTATGAATTATCAAAGATAGGTAAGGAATTGGTAGCGCTGGATAATGTCTCTTTCGAGGTAGAAAAGGGCGAGACGCTGGGGATAATTGGGAGAAGTGGAGCAGGCAAGACGACATTGCTTCGCATGCTTCGTGGCTACGAGAAGTTTGACGAAGGGGTCATTGAACTGGATGGTGTTAGGGTAACGCCTGACTCATCCTATGCGGAGTTTAGAAAGCTTCGCGAGATGACTGCTTTTCACCTCCAGCGCTCTTTTGCACTCTATAATATCTCAGTGATAGACAATGTAATAAAACGGTTACGAGCAAAGCAGGTAGGCTATGAAGAGGTACCGGAGTTTGAGGCTGATTACGAGGAGTTAAAGCAAGAAGCATTTAAAATACTCGACCTCGTTGGGCTGCGTGACAAGTGGAATCATCTCTTCACGATTTTGAGCGGTGGTGACAAGCAGCGGGTTTTGCTTGCCCGCCAGCTTGCGAAAAACCCCTCTTTATTACTGCTTGACGAGCCTGGCACGATGTCAGACCCCCTGACGAGGAGCTATCTACTCGACAGTGTGAAAAGGGTGAAAGAGCGAACAGAACAGAGTATTTTGCTCGTCTCGCACATGCCCCAGGTGCATCGATATCTTTGCGATCGGATGCTCATGCTGGATAAAGGGAAGGTTGTAAAGGAAGGCGATACGGAGCGTGTGATTGAGAAGTTCTTAGCGCCACTTGAGCCGGTAAGACCTTTAGCTCCAGTAAGGGATGGGAAGGACATGGTGCTCTGGGTTGACGGCGCCTGGAAGAAGTATGATTTGGTCACCAGTCGTACATTGATACGAACGATTGAAATGCAGGACCTTAATATCAAGGTTCCAAGGGGGGATATACTCGGGATAATTGGTCCATCAGCAATGGGAAAGACGGTACTCATGCGGCTATTGAGCGGCTTTGAGAAGCCTGATAATGGCTTTATTCTGATCAGGATAGGGACGGTGGACTATGCTAATATTGCGGAATATGGGGGAAGGTCAATAGAGGCACGGAGTAAATTGGGCATTGTTCATCAAGAGTTCGCACTTCCTCCTCACCAGCTCGTTCAGGACCTCTTTGCTCAAAGGATTGGGTTGAAGAAGTTCGAGATGGTACAAGAGGCGATGGAAAGGGCGAGAGAAGTTGGTATAAGTGACGTCACCCTTGATATTCTTTTACGACTTGCAGACATGCCGGAGGAGGAAGCGAAGGGAAGACTCAGGGAGTTAGGGCTCGATATGGATCTATTGGATGAACTGTTCCCTAAATTACCGGCCGAGGAGACCTTACGAGTTGCTAAACCGTACCTTAACGCAGTTAATCTGCCTGAAGAGATATTCACGCGTTATATCTCTGAGATGAGTATGGGTGAGGAGATAAGGCTTGCAATTGCTGCTCTCATGGCTTCAAACTGTGAAATTCTGCTATTAGACGAGCCTTTTGGCGACATCGACCCGATTTCATTGCGTATTGTAACCAATTCGCTCAAGGATTTGAACCGTGAGTTCAATACGACAATTTTAGTGGTGAGCCATCAGCTTGACGTAATTAGAGAGCTTGTACATGAAGCGATACTCATAGACGAGGGAAAAGTGGTGATGCGTGGCAATCCGGATGAGGTCTGTGATGCCTTCATCGATCTGAGGTTTAAAGAGCTTGAATAACACGTTCTTTCTAAAGAATGATAAACCCTTACAGGGTTTTCGGGGCCGTGGGGCGGAGCCCCACACTGTGCCAAGAGAAGCTTACCCGAAAAGAAAAGTTTATGAGAATGAAGCATCTTCCTTTGATCAAACTTTCTTTTGAAAGAAAGTTTGTTGCTCCGCTGGTGTAGTTCGGCCAAGCATGCGGGCCTCTCGAGCCCACGACCGGGGTTCAAATCCCCGGCGGAGCATTAGATAGACTATTCCTCATCTAAAAATGCATCCAGTGTCATGCGTTCGTGCTTATCCTCTCTCCCTTTGTGCTCATAGCTCCTCTTCTCGTCTATTATGTGCAGTATGGTATGCCCACGCTCTTTCAACGCATCTGCTATGAACCGTCGATGGCATCTGAAGAAGAGCAGTTCGGCGCACATGAGTGCCACTCGTTGTGATGATGCGAGTTCTTCAACTTTAATCAAACCGTTTTCAAATTCCGCGGTGGTCATATAATCCCGGTAGCCTCCTCTTCGGTAGCCACCGAGCTCTGTAACGTGATGGTATGCTATGCCGCTCTGATTCAAACTCGCTTCCAGATTCTCACGCTTGAAGTGGTTGTGTTTGGAGGTGGGGAATCGTCTCACATCGATAACCGCTTCTATCTGGTATATCTCGAGCACGTGTAAAAACTCCTCTACGCTCCTGTTACCCGTCCCGATGGTCCATATCTTCAATTCTTCCGGGCCTCATTAACGTTAAACCGTCCTTTAAAGAATAACCGCATCAAATCTTGTGCTCCTGCGTCCAATACTCCTAAACCACTCTTCAGTGCGGACAGTTCGTCAAAGCCGCCCTCCTTTTCCTTTTCCTTTCCCTTTTCTCTTACACCTCCCTCCTTTCCCCTATGAGCCTGCGAATCATATATGGCAAATGGTACTGCCTCTTTTGTGTGCGTTCCCACCGACACCGGCGTGTAGTGATCGGGCATGACTAATATTCGGTAGCCCTCCTCAGTATCGGCAAATTTCTGCTCCAATCCTTTCAGCACGGTGCCTACGACCAGCGCATCGAAATCCTCAATCGCCTTCACTTTCATAGCGATATCACCGAGATGCGCAGCCTCATCCGGCGCTTCTACATGAACCAGTACAAAATTTTTATCCTCCAGGCTGCGCAGCGCATACTCCGCCTTGCCCTCATAATTCGTGTCAATATATCCGGTAGCGCCAGGCACCTCGATAATATCCAAACCCATGCACCTTCCAATTCCTTTTATCAGATTAACCCCCGAGATTACCGAACCATGTACGCCATAAAGCGCGCTAAACGCGGGCAGTACCGGCTTCTTACCACCGCTCCACAGCCATACCATATTCGCCTTCCTCGCGTTACGTGCCATCCTCCTTGCATTTACTTCATGCCCCGCCAATATCCGCTTGGAGGTGATCATGACATCCCGTAACATCTCCTCTTTTGGGAGGTTCTCCTCTATCAGGGCACCAATTACGTCATGAGGGGGCACACACCCGATCTCCTTGCCCTCCCAGAGATCATCATCCTTCGATTTGGGTTTGATAACCAGAACATTTCGATAGCTCACTCCGGGATGAAAGGTAAGTTCCCACCCCTTACTTGCCCATTTATCTCTAAATTCTTCATTAAGCGCTTCCATTAAGGCGCTTGCTTCTTCGGTTGTTATATGCCCACCACTAAAATCCTCTATTCTTCCCTCTTTCTCTGTTATAAGATTACATCTAAGAGCTATATCCTCCTCATCGAGGGGTATATGCATTCCCATCGCTTCTAACGGACCCCTGCCCGTGTAATATTGTGCAGGGCCATAGCCAAGAATAGAGAGGATGGCAATATCACTGCCGGCACCCATTCCTTCCGGTATCGTTTTTACCAAACCACAAATCCCCTCCGTAGCGATGAAATCGAGGTTTGGCGTGGATGCGATTTGGAGAGCTGTCCTGTTACCATGCTCAGGAATCGGATAATCGGCCATCCCGTCCCCTATTAAAATCACGTACTTCATTCCCATCCCGCAACAGTATTTAAATCATACTTTCACAATTATAATTGTTGAGGGTACATGGAGACGGATATACCGCTGAGGGATGTAATGGTACGAGAGGTAGTGAAAGGTGATCTCGATCTAACCGTACTGGAAGCGGCGAAGCTGATGAGGAAATATGATGTGGATAGTATTGTAGTGCTTGATCACGGAGACCCGGTGGGAATCGTTACGGAGGGTGATATAATCAGCGAACTGGTAAGTAAGGACGTAAAGCCGAGCATGGTGAAACTAAAGGACATAATGACCACCCCCTTAATAACTGCATCTCCTGGTGACCGCCTCTCAGATATAGCGAAGAAGATGGCAAGGGAACGGATAAGAAAGATCCCCGTAATTGAGAATGACAAGTTGGTGGGGATCGTCGCGGATGTCGATATAATATCAGTATCGTCAGAGATGAATTCGATACTCGCGGAGTTAATAGAGATGAATGTGGACAGAGAAATAGTGGAGACCGAGAGTGAGGGTGAAAGTGTCGGACAGGGTATCTGCGAGAAATGCGGCAGCTTCTCACATTACCTGGAGATGAAAGCCGGGCTTATGGTATGTGAGAGCTGTAAAGAGGAGCTGGAAATGGAGGGTGTTGATGACTAATCCCGAATTCCTACCACTGAAACAGAGAATACAGCCTCTGCTTCCGGGAGGTTTGGTGAATCAACTAACCGTGCTATTCTCTTCTCCCCTTTTGACTTACGCAGGTATAATCTAAAGGTAGCGGTGTGTCCCACGATATGACCACCTATGGGTCGTGTAGGGTCGCCGAAGAAGGCATCAGGTCTCGCCTGTACCTGGTTCGTTAACATCACCACGGCCTTATTGAGGTCTCCAAACCTCAGAGCGTCGTGCAGATGCTTATTTATCTTCTGCTGCCGGTCAGCTAACGTTCCTCTTCCCACATATTCACTTCTGAAATGAGCAGTTGCCGAGTCTATTACCAGTAATCGAACCGGCTTTTCCGTCTCTTTCAACTCCTCTGCAAGCTTTCCTGCCTTATCTACCAGCAGTATCTGATGATTTGAGTTATATGCACGAGCAACATGGATATTCTTAAGAACCTCTGCGGAATCAAGCGCGACACCTTCAGCCATATTCTTTATTCGTTCTGGTCTAAAGGTGTTCTCAGTATCTATTATTATAACCGAGCCGTTTAATCCTCCCGTCTCCACCGGTAACTGCACGTTCACTGCGAGTTGATGTGCTATTTGTGTCTTACCACTGCCAAATTCACCATAAAACTCGGTTATCGCTTGTGTCTCGAGACCCCCACCTAATAACGAATCCAGAGCTTGAGACCCAGTAGTTAGCTTGCTTACGCTCTGGCGCCTTTCCAATATCTTATCACCGGTCTCAAACCCACCGATATCCGCGGCCGCCCGCGCAGAATTTATTATCTTTGCTGCGGTGGCTTCTCCAATCTCTGCGGCGGCTACCAACTCCGCTGGAGACGCTACAGCAATCACCTCTAACGAATTAAAACCGCCTTCACGTAATTTCTCGGCTATTGCAGGTCCAACACCCGGTAAGTCCTCCAAGTCCACTTTCTCTCTCTACCTCGAAAGATGATCGTAAACTAATTGGTCATTTTAACATTTAAACTTTGCTCAAAATACAAACATGAGTGCTGCTACGACCGAGCCGAATTTCCCACTTTCCACCTCTACCGACTCCACTAAAAATCTCTTTTTAACTATCTTCTTATCACGAATCTCAGCCATCTTGTATAACTTCTCGTGCATCTTCTCAGCCAGATATTCTCGTGAATAATGCCCATGATGCTCGCAGATGATACCAAACTCTCTTTGCTCTTCCCCCTTCTCGGTTCCTTTCCCCATCCAGGCATATCCTATACCAGCGCCAATGATCTCGCCCGATTTGCCATCAGCTCGTGACATCACACAGAAGTATATTTTTCCAGGTGTTACCTTCACGGCACTCCGTTCCATCTCCACTGCGTTCGCAGGGAGTATAGAGGAGACCGCTACCAAATTGCATTCGCCTATCCCCGCATTCCGTAAAGCGAGGTCAAAAGCACCCGCTTGCTCGAGGTCCATGCCCACACCGGACGTAACGAAAAACGCCTTTGGTATCATCGCTCCATTCATTTTATTCCTTTCTTATCTTTATGCTCACTCCTTCTTATACAACTTTTCCACTTCCCCTAGTGCGGGAAATACAGTTCCCCTCCTCTTTCTGCTTATATGTGTTGCCGCGCAGGCATTAGCAAATCTAAGGCATTCTTTAGCATCTTTACCCATCAAAACGGCGTATATAAACCCCGCGTTGAAGACATCCCCTACACCCGCTGGGCTTATCGGCTCCACGTCAAATGCTGGACAACTGATCTTGAAATCCTTGGTTACCCAGGCGGAGCCATCAGCACCTCTATGAACAATCACGTTTTTGCAGCCAGCATCCAACAAATCATGCGCTCCTCCTCTTTCCTCATTTCCACTCAATCCTTTTATCTCCGCTTCGTTAACAAAAAGGAAATCAGTAGAAGAGAGGAAATCAAAAACGGTTTCTCGTGCATGAGCTGTCCACCCGAGATACGCACTCCATCCGATGTCTACACCGGTATACACACCTGCAGCTTGAGCAAACCTGAGTATCTTCCGGTTTGCCTGGAAGAGCCCTTCAGTGTTCCAGTGACCCGCCCGCATCACGAACCGTGTTTTTCTTAGCAGTTCGAAGTTCACATCTTCTTCCTCAAGTTCTAAATTTGCTCCCCGGTCTGACAGCATTGACCTGCTCCCATCTTCAAAGGCTATACTTACCGTTATACCCGGACGCTGCAGCTCTTCTTTTTCTGTCACCTCGGCAAAGCAGTCAACACCCAATTTTTGTAACTCGGATAGTACCCATCCCGAGAGCATATCGTTTCCTGTTTTGCAGATGAGAGCAGTTCTTAACCCCAGTGAGGCACCTGCAGCAGCGCAGTTCCCGGCCTGTCCTCCTATAGTAAGCATAAATTCACAGCCTATCTGCGTGTCGCGCTCTGGATAATCCTCGATTGGCATCGTGGCTATGTCACAGAAGACATCGCCGATAACCACCACATCGTATCTTTCCCCATCCTGTTTTGCAGTCATAGCGTCACTCATTGTTAAAAGGAAAATTGTTTTGGCAATCTCCGATGGGTGAATTCCTTCGCATCAGGGCCTATATAGGGAGCTACTATATGCCCCTTGCCGACCAGGAGATATTTGTAAATGACCAACCCCTCCAATCCAACCGGTCCTCGTGCATGCACCTTATAGGTGCTTATACCTACTTCGGCGCCCTTGCCATACCGGAATCCATCACTGAACCGTGTTGATGCGTTATGCATCACCGAGGAGGAATCAACAAACTGCATGAACTTGAGCGCGGTTTTTTTATTCTCCGTGATGATTGCATCGGTATGCCCCGATCCATAATGGTTGATATGTTCAATGGCATCGTCAACGCCGTCGACCACTTTGATGGAGATGATTAAATCGTTATATTCAGTATGCCAATCCTCTTCCGATGCGGGCTTTATCTCCTTTTTACCTCTCAAGAGTTCCAGTGTTTTTGGACATGCTCGGATCTCAACCCCTGCTTGTAGATACCGATCAACCATCTGTGGCAGGAATTCGCCTGCAATTGCGGAATCCACAAGCAATGTCTCCGCAGCATTACAAACTGCGGGATATTGAACCTTAGCATCGTAACTTATATCCAGCGCCATATCCACCTCTGCATCCCGGTCAACATAGACATGGCATATCCCCTCGGAATGCCCCAAAACCATGATACTGGTATTGCTCTGGATGTACTTCACCAGTTGGTTGCTCCCCCGCGGCACGATGAGATCGATATACTCATTCAATGTGAGCATCTCGTTTACCTCTTCCCGCGTCTCGAGTAAGTGAATCCAGCCTTCGGGGATTCCATCGCCTTCGGATGATGCCGTGGATACCAGCTCGAAGAGCGCTTCATTTGAGTTGCGTGCTTCAGATCCCCCTTTGAGCAGTACGGCATTGCCGGTCTTCAGGCAGAGTGCGGAGATTTGAATGAGAGCATCAGGGCGTGCTTCGAAGATCACACCGATCACCCCAATGGGGCAGGATACCTGAAAGAGCTCTAAGTCTTTATCCATCTCAATTGCTGAGAGTGTTTTGCCAACCGGGTCCTCTAATTTCGCTACGTCCCTTACACTCGTTATCATCTCGTCTATCTTCGGATCGTCCACTATTAATCGATGGAGAAGGGCTTTGGAGATCTTCCCTTCCATTACCAAGCTCTTAGCGAGTTCGATATCCTTGTTATTAGCCGCCAGTATCAGCGCTCGATGTTTATCAAGGGCGTCAGCGATTCGCCGCAAGGCGTTGTCCTTCTCCGCGGTTGGAGCGGTAGCCAATTTAAGCGCTGCCGCTCGCGCCATCTCTGCTTTCTCTACAATGCTTGCACCTGCACTTATGCTCATAGTCATTTTTTATAAAACCTCCTCCATGATTATCGGTTTTAGGTGATAAATGTGATATAGAGTGGTGATGTTTAAATAAATAAAATCTACCCTCTTCATACATGGACTGAATTGAGAAGCATCTTTCCGTTTTCTCGGTAATATGGGCCTCTATTTACCATACGTGATTTTTTTTCAATACTTTTTTATATTCACGAGGCTGTCCCCCAATTCATTTTCAACTTAACACTTCAAGTCAATTACCGGGCG
>JACUTR010000001.1 GCA_014859735.1 Candidatus Methanophagales archaeon
GATGCCGGCGTGTATCATACCGAACGTGGATATTCGGAGTTAGAGCTGCATAAGGAGGGCGATTTGAGAACAGAGTTAGCAGATGCCTGCTTAAGCCAGATGTTCGTTGCTCACGCGCCCGTATCATTCGTGATCGCCGCTGAATATGAACGGACAACGCGAAGATATGGAGACCGCGGTGTCCGATACGTGCTTATAGAGGTGGGGCATGCATCGCAAAACGTCTATTTAGAGTGCGAAGCGTTGGGTCTGGCGACCGTCGCCATCGGTGCGTTTTATGATGAGGCAGTTGCACGGGTCTTGGATCTCCCGAGGCAGCAGAGGCCACTCTATCTGATGCCGGTGGGTGTGAGTGCAGAAAAATGAATTCACGCATTGATTAACACCTGAACGCATGTGGGGCTCTGCCCCATCACGGGCTCCGCCCGTGCCTCCGCAAACCTTTTCTTAGTAAGAAAAGGTTTATCAAAAGAATATATCTTTCTTAATAAACGTTCTTTCTTTAGAAAGAAAAGGTTTACTGTAAGGGCTTATGCCCATTCAGTCACCTCGCACCTGTTCCTAATGACCTTTTTGGTGGGGTAGATCTCTTCAATAATCTCGTCCGGATCGAACCAGAGATAGATCTCTTTTTTCGCGGATTCTTCGGAGTCCGAGCAGTGGATGACGTTCTCCATGATGCCCTTTTTGTTAATCCTGCCGTATGCTCCGCGGATGGATATCGGGTCTGCTTCGAGCGGATTCGTTGCACCGGCGATCCTTCGCACTTTCGAGATCGCGTCCTCCCCTTTGTACACAAACGCAAGTACGCGTTCATATTCCGGGCCATAGGTTTTACCGGAAAAGTATTCATAAAGGTCATTAAAAAACGGTTCGTCTTTTAAATGCTCGTAATGCTGCTCCGCAAGTTCCCGAGATACCTTGACAACCTTTGCACCAATGATCCTCAGGCGTGCTTCTGAAAGGCGGGTGAGGATGTTCCCGGTCAATGATTTCACCAGTGCGTCTGGCTTCAGAATAATCAGGGTGTATTGATGTCCCTTTGTTGCTTCGGTCATTGCTTGTACACCTCTCTAGTTACCTTCTCAAGAGGATTATTCAGTATACGTAAATATAAAATCACCTACCTGATCGAAGGTGGAAACGTAATCACCGTGGCGAGTGGCATAGACGTGCAGCGAAATGTAAGACCCGTCACGTCAACAACGTCACCAAAAACTTCACATAATCCTTTAAATCCTGGATTCTAACGTTCTCATCAGGCCCGTGCGCGTTGCTCTCGATCGATCTGCCAACACCAAACGCACAAACTGGCTGCTTCGTCCTTTGAACGGCATACGCAACATCTAACCCCCCTTGCACACCTATTGCCGCTTTAGAAACGCCAAAAGCAGCAGATGCTGCAGCCTGTACCCGTCTTACCCATTCGTTATCCGGATCGGTAAGCATAGGCGGATAGCCAGGTTTACAATACAGGTCTAAGTCTATTCCCTGCGTTGTTTTTATGGCTTCCACTGCATCTTCAAACTCTTGTATCACTTCCTCAACTGCTTCCTCGGATAGATAGCGCCGGTCGCCCCGCAGGGTGCAACTCGGTGGTATAAGATTCTCCTTCACACCACCATTTATCATCGTAACGTTAAAGACCGGCTTTATATGCCTCTGCCCTGTTAGTTCCCTGATCTCAGGACTGCAGGGTACTTTCGATGCCCTCTGCTCAATCTCCTTCTTCAGCTCAGCTAACTCCCGAATCACGAGCACTGCCTTTTCGATCGCATTCACCCCCAAAAAGGGCAGAGAACTATGGCATGACTTGCCATATACCTTTATCTCCCAGTTCATCACCCCATTCGTCGCTACAATTATACCCTCGTTATCGCCATCCATACAGAGTAGATAACCGCCCTGGAGGAGTCCATCATCGGCAAAGAAGCACAATCCGGAGTAGAGTCCGATCTCTTCATCCGTGGTTAACGCAACCCGAATGTTATAGGTGCTCTCTAATCCCAGCTCATCCATAATGCGTAATGCAGTTACAAGTGATGCGACGCTTCCTTTCGAATCCGCTACACCACGCCCATATATCCTCTCATCGCTCATCACCGGCTCAAAGGGAGCGGTACTCCACCCTTCTCCTGCTGGAACCACATCTAAATGCGTGTATATCACGATACTCTCCTCTGCGCCGAAATCCTTGGTGGCGAGGAGGTTCACTCTCTCACCTCGTAACTCCTCTCTCTTCTGTCGTGCTTCATATACCTTTTCCGGTATCGTTATCCGTTCGCATCCAAACCCAAGATCCTCGAATACCGGGATGAGCACCTCAACTATCTTCCCATAATGCTCGCCGGGGGGAACAAATGTAGGTATTCTGACCAATCCCTTGAGACAATCTATCAGATACCTCTCTGTTTCTCCTCGCTCCACTGTTTCTTCCAGATCCTCTTTTATTCCTTCTTCCATCTTTCCCTTTTTGCCGCTCATACTCTACACAAAATCTTAAATACGCAGACAAAAATAGTAAAGCGGGGGTGAGACGATTAATTAATGCACGAGAAATTTAGCTGCATGGTGGTTGATTGGGACTATGCATACGACCTCTGCAAGGATGTAGATGAGGAGATAAAGGCCGCGGGGTTTCAGCCTGAGGTTATAATAGGAGTAGCGCGAGGGGGCTGGTTTCTAGCTCGAGTGCTCTGTGATTTCTTCCTGCTTAAAGAGTTGCTCAGTTTGAAGATGGAACACTGGGGGCTAACAGCTACGATTACTGGTGATGCGCAGATGAAATACGGGCTTGATGAGGAAGCTAAGAGAAGACTGAAAGAGAAGAAAGTACTGATAACAGATGACGTGACTGATACCGGGGAGAGCATAAATCTTGTAGTTAAGTATGTTAAATCACTGGGAGTAAAGGATGTAAAAACAGCGACCATGCATCATAAAACGTCTTCCTCATTCATTCCTGATTTCTATGGCGAGCTTATACGAGAATGGAAATGGGTGATCTATCCCTGGAGCATCCATGAAGACGTGATGGAATTGGCCGGAAAGGTACTCGATAAAAGAGCGAAATCGATGAGTTTGGTTGAAATTCGGACTAATCTGAAGGAGGAGTTTGACTTTTACGTGCCCTATAACCTGCTCAAGGAAGTAGTGGAGAATATGGCATTCCACGGTAAAATAAGAAGCAAAGAGGAAGGGGGGAAGGAGGTGTGGCTACCGTGCTAGAGCTTCGATCTGTGCGGAAAGAATTATACCGTCTCTATCCCAAAAGACTCCAGTAACACCTCGGGATTTATCTCACCACTGGTAAACGTTTTACCACTGGTCAAATCGTTCACGGTAATCTCCGCCGGAGCGAACATCGCAGCATCTACTTTGAAGAAGTCGAACCCAGCGTTCTTAAAGGTGACGTAGAATGGCTGTCCATAATCACGTGAGTTCCGTGAGGGCACTTTCTGTACATAGCCTTTCAATTCCTCTACCTTCTCGTACTCCACCGCATAATACACGCGACCACAGTAGATAATGCAATCATTGGTCGAACCCATACATCTCACATCATCACCAACGAGTGGTGAGATCGGTACGATCCCATGAGCATGTTTTATGCTGTTTATATCAAACCCTAACGTTTCGAGCTTGTGAATCCCGGTTTCCACGACCCGCGCAGATATTTGCACCGTGCCCGCAACGGAGGCCGTCGGCACCACCACGATGTAGAGGTCCTCGGGTTCCACCCGGCAGGCCTTTGCAATCTCCGCTGTCACTTCCTCGTCAGGTATCGTGCTGCTTTCTAAGACCAATACCGCCTCATCCGCATCGTCCGTATACATGATCTTCTCATAGAGTTCGCGGGGATTGAGCGAAAGCGCCCTTGCGGGTCCCGACCCCATGCCGAAGAATTTCTTCACCTTTATCCGCCATCCCGCAAATTGCGATGCCATGCAGGCGAGTATAGGATGGTCTGTGGTAACTTCTATTGCCGGTACGGCGAGTTTACCAAGGTTAAAACTGCTGAATGTAAGATCCGCAAGATCAGCCATACATATTCTCGCGACGTATAACCCCGCTTCAAATCCCCCCTCTTCTTCCACACCTGCATCTATTATCGTTGTCCCATTATCCAACTCCTCGATACCCACATTCAACTCATCTGCATTGTCCATCATCTCTTCAAATACGTCCAATCCATACTCATTCACGCTTATCATCATTCTAGCCACCCTTCCTATACCAAAGCCATTCACCTATTTATAAGAATAGGATTTTTTTTGAGTTATGAATGAGTATAAAACAGTCCTGGTTGAGCCCAGAGTACGCGTTAAAATGCTGGAAGAGTTAGTTTTCCCCTCTATCTTCCGGTCATCATGGCACGAGGAAGAAAAAATTCGGGCTCTGTTTCGGCATAAACTCAGGGTGGCGGAAAGTATAAAAGGAATCAGGGATGCAGAAGAGCGGGAAGAACTATGCACTGCCCTGAACGCACTTTACTCCTATTACCTAGCCCTTATCGGGTGCTCCTCGTCTGAAGTAGAAAGAGGGGAAAGCGCGGTTAAGGAAGAATTTAAAAGGATCGAAATAGAGGTTAAGGCCTCTATACCCGCTCAGAGTGAATCCGCAGAAGAAGTGACAGCTTCCGTGAGATGGATAAAAGCTCGTTTAGGAATGGTATGGGCTCAACTCGTGAAGAACGCATCTATGCATCAATCCTTCACCGAGGACGAATTGGATACATTCAAGAAGGATTTAAATCGTATAGAACTGAAATTGTCTGAGCAACCCAATTCTCAGGTTAAAGTAGAGATAGGTGAGGAGATAGAACGACTAAGAGAACTCCTGTTATAGGAGATAGAACGACTAAGAGAACTCTTACGATTGCCCGCCACAGATCCCCTCTTCCGGGACCCACCTACAACAGCCGGTATGGAGCCGACTGTTGTTTACGGTCACCCCAGAAGCGACACCCTTGTAGCGGCTTCCCTCCTACCAACAACCTCAGTAGGGCTTTCATATTTGCACCACAATCGAATTTTTTTTATCTTGTAGGTAGGTTTGGGGGCTTCTACAAGAAGTTTAGGTTTTTGAAAGTGTGGTTATTTTAACTACACCAAAGGGGCAGTAGAAAGAGGAGAAGGATATAATAAGCTCTCCCTTATCAACTTTATCCATACCGATTATCTCTTGCATAAAGGGAAAAAATATTATATATTTTGAAAAAGCTTTTAAGTTAATTTATCCAATTTATTTATCCCCGAAAGAGGTAAAAAGATGGGTGGAAAAGGAGGTGAAATTATGGAGGATGACAAAAAGGGTACAAGAATGAGGGCACTAAAAGAAAGGTAGATAGCATGGCAATAGATACTGATTTGCATGCAGGGGTAGCAATTTTTTTTAAATTAGACATCAATCCAAATATTCAAATGGAAATTCTCAGTAAGGGAGGATTTAAGGCGGCAACTCAAAGAATAATAACGAGGGAAATAGCCCCTGGAATGGCTATCGGTCCTTCCTTTGTACCAATTGCAGAAACTGAAAATGCAACAATAGAGTACAATGGTGAAAGATATTTACTTCGGTTGGCGACAAGTTTAAATAAAATTCATAAGGTAAGTGAAAAAGTATCCTCAGCATTTGAAAAAAGCGGATATCCTTTTTCAGAGATGGTAAGATATTGTGAATTCAATTTTCCAGACCAATCTTTAGAAATCCCGGACCTAATTAATAAGATAAGATCAATGATAACTGTTCACACTGCTGGGGTACTATCTTCTATATTTGGTGTTGAATTAGAGCCTTATTCATTTTCGCTTAGCTATCCAGAGACTCCTTTGACTGACCAATGGATGCATGTCACCTTTACTCCAGAATCGAACAATCCGGAAAATAGAGTTATCTTGAAAATCACAAAAAGAACGCCAACATACGATGAAATGCTAGATTTTCTTTTGGATATAGAAAGCAAGATAGAGAATATCAAGGATCTATTTAAGGAGAAGATATAAAAAATGGCCCAAACCCCTAGTTCATATTCTAGGAGAACCCAAAACCCTATTTCATATCCTGTCGCAGAGGGAGAAGAGAGGTCATCTGATAGTACTACCACTATAGGGATAGTAACTGGAATACGCCAAGATATAGATATTTCACGAATTTTATATCCCTTTGCAGAGATAGTGCGAGAAGAAATAAGATCAATGGAGGAAAGAATGATTGAAAGAATTGATTATAGAATTTATTATAGGATTAATGAACTCAAAAGGCAAAACATTGAAGAAGAGGGGGCTACTGAAAAGGTGATTATGCTGAGGTCTATATCAAGAGAGCAAGCAAAAGAAGAGATTATGGCATTGCTTGATGAATCAGATAAACTGTATTACAGCGATATAGCCGAAGCGTTAAGATTGGATTTAGAACTTGTCGTAGAGATCATACAAGAATTAGAGGCAGAAGGGAAAGTAGGGGAAGCTGAATAATGCCTGAAACACTTTTTGCGAAGGGAGATGGTATAAAAGGAGATAAAATAACGGTACAATGTCGGGAACATCATTTTAGTGGACGACCGATCAAAGGAACAAGTAGAGATAAATTACAACGTGGTAGTTTAGAGGGTACGGTTTATTGTATCGTTGATAAGCCTTTAAAGAGTCTAAGGAAAAGCGTACAACATATTGATTGACAAAATATAATATCTAAATTGAAGAGCGTGTGAAGGACAATGTTTCAATATGTTTCATCCCAAAAGGTTTTTGTAATTAGCTCTTAATTGCGGTATAAGAGGCGCGAAAAAGCGGATATGAAAGGAAGGAGTTAGAAATATAAAACAAATTGTTGACAATTAATTAACTCTTGTTATCTGAGTAGTATTACCCTCTTTCTCCTCCTCTCCCGCTCCCATTCCTCCATCCTTTCGGTAAGAACATCCTGGTCTACAAAAGCGAAATCTTCTTCAGCTTCTTTTAAGAGCACAGGTATTTCATCAGTGGAAAAAGCGGGTATCCCCAATTCAGAAAACCGTGCAGCCGCGAAATGCGATAACTCTTTACCATATATTACGGCAACGACACCTTTTCTCGCTAATAGGTCCACGGTGCTTGCTCCCCCGCCGCTGCCATCCTCAAGGAATACGATGTCACCTTTTTCAAGACCATATCTCCTATCAATCTTCACGATTGCATCCTGACTGAACGATGGTATCATTTTTATCCGTATTCCACCTTTCACCTCTTTTCTCCCTTTTAATCCTTCAATGATCTCCACGAGCTCAGCATTCCCCTTCTCTCTCGCTCTTACTTCCTCTTTCAGTCTCTCTATCTCCGTGTCCCTCTTTCTAATCTCCTCTGCTTTTTTTAGCTCCTTCATGCTCTCTGTCCGCATAGCATCGAGTTTGCGCTTCAAACTTCTTATTTCACCTTCCTTTTCCTGCACATCCGCCTTTAAAACGGTAGTAAGCTCCTCCAGCAGCTCTATTCTCTCCTCTTTCTCCTTCATCATCCCGCGTAATCTGAGCAGATCTTTGCTTTCACTCTCTTCACCCCCTCTCTTCTCGTCCTGCCCCTTCTCTTCCGTCCTCTTCCTCTTCTCCTCTTGAGCACTGATTAATCGGTTTATCGCAGCACTTATGGACATGCCTTTAACCACCAATGCTTTGACCTCTTCTACAGTCACTCCGGGCGGTGTCTTCTTCTGTACCTGCGAGAATTTCTTCTTATATCGCTTGAATGCGCTGATACAGGCGGCTAATGCATCCCGCTCATGTACATTTTTATATTCGTAGCCTTCGCCTTTCGTCAGTGCAATCTTCTCGTCCGTTGATAATGAGCCGTATAGTTCATGAACAAAGGAAGAGAACAAACCGCCTATCTTTTTTACCATTGAGGGGGTGGGAGTTACGTCAGAAGCGACGATCAAGGGTTTTCCACGCGATATGATCCGTGTTATCGTATCGGCGATCGAATAATTTTTTGAGCTGAAGACTTCTACCGGGGTTCCGTTAAGGTCGATTATGGCCACCCCTATCGTCGTGCCAGGATCAATGCCAACGATGGTGTAATTTCGCGTTGCGTGTGAATCTGCCATCTATTTATTTTTATCCTCCGTAGGCATATAAAATTATACATACCACTCAAGAGAAGTAGTGTTCAGAAAAAGGCGAGGAATAAATAAGAATGAAGGTGGGAATAGTAGCAGATACCCATGATAATCTCGATGCAATACGCAGAGCGGTGGAGATTTTTAACGACGAAGGCATCGAACTACTCATTCACGCCGGTGATTTTGTCGCACCATTTACCGAGCAGTCATTTAGAATGCTCAACGCTCCACTAGTAGGGATATTTGGCAATACTACTCGATTTAGAAAAGGAAGAGGCGAGAATCGTGGAATTGTAAAAACCACGAGATTCCACGAGATTAACACTGAAACTTTTTAGGAACGTGTTTTATCAAAATCCAATTTCTTTGATCAAACTTTCTTTGTGAAAGAAGGGTTGTGCGTGAAAAAATAGCAAATTATTTATACTGGGAATTTAAAGTCATCTAAAGAAAGAAGGAAGAGGTAAACAATAGTGGATAAGGAGGTATACTCAAATGGGAACATTGCTGGATGAAATAATTGAGTGGGGAGGCGGGGTTTTCGGCGAAGAACACATGGAAACGCTGATGCAGTGCGTGCAATGCGGTAAGTGTACAGGGGGTTGTCCATCAGGGAGAGTTACCGCGCTAAGGACAAGAAAGTTATTCCGGATGGCTCAGGAAGATATGCGCGAGGAGATTTTTAACGCTCCTGAACTGTGGTATTGCACGACTTGTTACACGTGCTATGAGCGATGTCCAAAAGGAGTAAAATGCACAGATATAATACGGGTGATAAGAAACCTGGCAGCTAAAGAGGGACATATGTCAGTGCCCCACCGGAAGATCGGTGTTTATGCGCTGAAAACCGGTCATGGCGTGCCGATAGGTCCTGACCAGATGAAGATACGGGAAGCGCTCGGTCTCGATTCACAGCCACCAACCACGCAGAAATACAAAGAACAGTTGGAACAGGTACAAACAATATGCAGAGAGACCGGATTCGACGCACTGATTGATTTTGATTGGGATAAGATGGATCTTAAAGAAGCGGAGGCGAAGAAATGAGTGAAGAAACGAAGGAATATGCTTATTTCCTCGGTTGTATCACACCAAACCGATTTCCAGGGATAGAAACATCGGCAAAGAAGGTCTTTAAGGGATTTGGTATAGAGTCGAAGGAAATGGAGGGTGCTTCCTGCTGTCCCGCACCGGGCGTCTTTGGCTCTTTCGATATGTACACCTGGCTTCCGATTGCAGCACGAAATCTCGCTATCGCCGAGGAGATGGGGCTTGAGATCTATGTAACCTGTAATGGTTGTTACGGGTCGCTTCAGGAAGCGGACCATTTGCTTAAAGAACATCCAAAATTAAAGGAAAAGGTCAATGAGATATTAGCAAAAGCCGGAAGAGAGTACAAAGGGACCACGAAGGTGAACCATTCAATTGTGGTTCTTCATGATGTTGTCGGGTTAGACCGGCTGAAAGAGAAGGTAACAAAGCCGATGAAAGGTGTGAATGTAGCGATACATTACGGCTGTCACTTCCTCAAGCCGCATGAGGTGAGGGGGCATGGGTCTTCTGAAACACCTTACATTTTAGAAGATATCGTGAAGGCGATCGGCGCAAAACCAGTCGAGTACAAGGACAGACTGATGTGTTGTGGCGCGGGTGGTGGCGTGCGAACCGCGGATACCCAAACGTCGTTGGACTGGACACGTCAGAAGTTGGTTAACATGATAGAAGCGGGCGCCGATTGTGTGATTCACCCCTGTGCATTCTGCCATTTGCAGCTTGACCGTGGGCAATACGAGATGAACGAAGCTTTTGGGACCTCGTTTAATTTCCCTGTTCTCTTCGCGTTGCAACTCGTCGCTCTCGCCATGGGATTCAGTGAGAAAGAACTGGGGTTGGATCAGCAAATAACCAAAATGCCTGAGAAATTGCTCAAATAAAAGAGAAAAAATTTAATTTTTTTCTTTTTTCTTTTTGTTTGATTTGATTCGATTTGATTCGATTCAATTCAAAATAAGAATTACCAGAGTTTTGTTGGTCTTGCTAATATTGCGCGTAGTTGTCCCTTCTTCTGCCTCACTGCACGCAAATCCTTCTCCTTCTCGGTAATTTTATTGATTAGTTCCAGTTTCTTCGCCTCATCGGTTGCACTTTTATATTCGCTCGCTAAATCTCCTATCTCCTTTACCAGTGCCGCAATTTCAGCATCCTTCCCTTTTATTACTTCATCCGGTACAGCTCCCATTTTATCACCTCTCTTTTAGTTATACAGAATTGGATACTATCAGCTATTTATATCTTTCTATATTTATCGCAGTTTTATCCCTTCCCTGCCCTATCCCTTTAATACAATCTCGATGTGAACATCCTTGGGAATGGGTATGCGCATCAGTTGTCGCAGAGCTCTTTCATCCGCTTCCAGGTCTATCAACCGCTTGTGTATACGCATTTCCCAATGGTCCCACGTTGCAGTCCCTTCACCATCAGGACTCTTCCTGCAGGGTACAACAAGTTTCTTGGTAGGAAGAGGTATTGGTCCCGACATTCTGATTCCTGTGGTCTCAACTATCTTCTTCACCTGTTGGCAGATATCATCCAACTTCTCATGGTCCGTGCTCGAGAGCTTTATCCGTGCTTTTTGATTCATTTATTCATTCATTCCCGTCCCTCTTCCCCTTTGCTTACGTTGATTGGGTTGCTCTGGTTTACTTCTCCTTTATGTCTATTACCATGCCCGCGGCGACCGTTTGTCCCATATCTCGGACTGCGAACCTGCCGAGATGAGGTATCTCCTTCACCCGCTCGATAACCAGGGGTCTTGTTGGTTTTACCTTTACTACCGCGGCATCGCCTGTTTTTATGAAGTCGGGGTTCTCTTCTATCGTTGCACCAGTCCGTGGGTCCAGTTTCTTAGCAATCTCTATTATCGTGCATGCAACTTGGGCGGTGTGGCAATGGAAAACGGGCGTGTACCCCACAGTAATTGCGGTCGGATGCTGGAGCACAATGAGCTGTGCGGTAAACTCGTCGGCAACCGTTGGTGGGTTATCAACATGTCCACAAACATCTCCTCTCCGTATATCAGTTCTACCGACTCCACGAACGTTCCAGCCGATGTTATCGCCGGGAATCGCTTCTGGAATCTCTTCATGGTGCATCTCTATTGATTTTACCTCCCCTTGCTTACCCGGAGGGTTGAAAATTACCTTATCGCCCTTCTTGAGCTTTCCGGTCTCCACCCTTCCTACAGGAACCGTTCCAGCGCCAGTTATTGAATACACATCCTGCACCGGGATACGAAGCGGAAGCTCAATGGGCTTCTCCGGTACTTTCATGAGGTCCAGCGCCGCTAAAAAGGGAGGACCATCAAACCATTTCATCTTCTCGCTTGGCTTCGTTATATTCTCGCCCGCAAATGCAGAAACCGGAACGAAGACGAGATTCTCTTCCCGGTATCCGACGACCTTCATGAGGTCTAACAGCTCCTTCTTCACCTCCTCGTATCGCTTCTGATCGTACTCCACCCGGTCCATCTTGTTTACCGCGACAACGAGCTGAGCCACTCCTAAGGTTCGTGCTAAGAATACATGCTCCCTTGTCTGTGCCATTATCCCATCCTTGGCATCCACGACTAATACCGCTGCATCCGCCTGTGATGTCCCGGTGATCATGTTCTTCACGAAATCCCTGTGGCCGGGGCAATCCACGATCGTATAATAATACTTATTCGTATCAAACCTCTGGTGAGAAACATCGATGGTAATGCCCCGCTCTCTTTCGTCTTTTAACGTATCCAGCACCCAAGCGAACTCGAAAGACCCTTTTCCTATCGCCTCTGCCTTTTTCCGGTACTCATCTATCACATGTGGGTCGATCGTCCCGGTATCCATCAGCAGCCTTCCCAGCAGTGTTGACTTACCATGGTCTATATGCCCTATCATAGCCATATTCATGTGTTCTTTCTCAGCCATTTTTCATATTCCTCCTATTCATTCGCTCTTCTACCCTATACCACTTATGAGGCTATATTATTTCTGCCTTATATCCTATTTATTTTTATCTTATTTATTTTATCTCAGATACGTGGTCTTCACCTCGCCGGTGGCACCTCCATTTTTAAGTTGAGTGCAAATGAAGCTAAAACCCGAGTGTATCCCCTGTTTGGTAGAAAGAGCGAAATATGAGTGCGATATTGTATTTGATGAGGATAGGGGAAAACTACGTGCACTGAAGGAATTTACTGCCTTCCTTTCTGAACATCTCAATCTCACTGAATTGAAACCACCGCCATTCTTCGGTACTGAAAGGGAGAGGATACTAAAAAGGCGAAGTGGTGTGGAGGATCCTCACGGGGAGGTAAAAAGGCGGAGCAACGAGGTAGCGAAGAAGTTGCTTTCCGAGGCATCTCAATTTTATGATGCGGCGGGTGATAAAATAGAAGCCTTGATACGGATAGCGGCAGCTGCGAACTCAATGGAATATGGGATAACGGGATATTCATACAGCGAGGCTGATTTTCAGCATGAGTTTGTCCATACGTTAAATGAGAACCTCAAGTGGGATAGAGAATCGATACGGTCTGCGATAGAGAATCGAGCGAAGATATTATATTTGACGGACAACGCGGGCGAGATATTTTTTGACGCGTTTGTGATAAGGGAGCTGATAAGAATGGGTAAAGAGGTGGTCGTCTCGCCAAAGAGCGCTCCTGTTATCAACGACGCTACGGTAGAGGACTTGAAGGAAGCGGGTATTTCCTATTTCGAGGAGCGGTGTAAGATAATTCCGAGCGGCGCATACATAGGGATCTCATTAGGAGAAGTGGAGGAGGAGTTCCTGGATGTCTTCAGCGATGAGAGGTATTTGGTGATAGCAAAGGGAATGGGGAACTACGAGACGATATCGGAGTTTGAAGCACGGTTCGGGCTGAAAGGCAGGTTGATCTATATTTTGAGGGCGAAATGCGAGCCCGTGGCGCGGAGCATGGGGGTAAGGAGAGGAGAACTTGTTGCTCAATTCGTTACGTTACGTACGTGAAGCGGAAAGATGAACCTCTTTTCAGTCCTTCGCTAACGCGGGCATTTTCTCTCTCGTTACCTTTTTCCCGGTACCGTTACCCTCACCCGCTTCTTAAGGACGGGAACTAACCGTTTTATCTCTATCTCCCCGCCTTGTTCCATCTTATACTCATCGATCGGCATGGTTGGGAATTTGCCATCCACCTCATAGATATAAAAACCCTCTTCATCGTCTATTGATGCAATGAATTCTTTATCCCCTATTCTCTTTATTCCTATCCCCGCAACTTCCTTTAACGCATCCAATATGCTTGTTCCTTTCTGAACTTCTATTTCATAGTCCTCGCTAAAGGTCTCCATCACGTCATACAGCTTTTCTTTGTTCACCTTTAACACGTGCGTCTTACCGAATACCGTACTTTCCAGCAGCTCCGCCGCCTCCAAAATTCTGACGTGCTTCGCAGCAACGGGCACTGATATGCCTAACGCCTTTGCGAGACCGGTTACATGATAATCCCTCTGCATCAGCAGCTTCAACATCTCCACCCTCGTTTTACTACCCAATGCTTTGAATATCATCTCACAACTCATACCTACTATTATTACCCGCATAGGTTATAACTCTTTGAGGTGATACAACTCCTCAGCCAACCGCTTTATATAACTCTTCCCTTTTTCACCCTCTTCTAACCTCTCCACCCAGTCGGTGGGAATTGCCCCGTCGCCATAATAAGCACCACTTATCGCACCCGTCATGGCCCCAATCGTGTCAGTATCGCCACCCAAACTTACCGCATAGACCACGCTATCCTCAAACTTATCGAAACGAAGAAAGGAGTAAATAGCGGGGGGTACCGAGTTAAAAGCCGCTTCTCCATTACCCAATTCAGCTATTACCTCCTTTTTGGAAGCCTCTTTATCCAGAAGGATTGCTATCTTTCTTATCTTCTCCTTATACACGTCATTTCGAACAAACTCGCTCAGGGCGGACACCATACCTTCTTGCTGTCCACGAACCGCTAAAGCGATAGAAAAAGCCTGTAACGCTGCTCCCTCTTTGCCCAGCTCGTGAGAATGGGTGATATGGCTTGATTTATACGCTATCTCCCTCAACGTATCTGCATTATCATAATACACGATTCCGATAGGGGCGATTCGCATCGCAGCTCCGTTTCCGTACGAGCCTTCGCCACCAAACAGGTTCTCCGAGGCCGCTTCCCAGCCCTCCCCCTCACGTAGCCTTTTTAATGCCTCTTTCGACCCTGGACCATATCCTCTCTTCGCATCATAATTCTGGATGAACCTACGTGCCATATTCGCACCATTGAAGCCTTTATGCTCGATTAAAGACTCCGCGACCCCTATCATCATCTCTGTATCGTCCGTGTAGCGACCGTAAATCATCTTCCACGGTGTTTTCTCGCCGTACACCGAACTTACCATCTCCATGCTCCATCCCTCTACAGGAGCGCCTATTGCATCGCCTACCGCACTGCCGATGAGCGCCCCGGTAAATTTAGATTTCAGGTCTACATACATGCGCATTAAAGCCCGCTTTTTCTTTCACTTTCACGTATCTCATTTAAGAATCAGATAGAACTCACATTCCGTTGCCGTAACGATTTTATTTTATTGTATTTTATTTTATATCCCGGAGGTGTCATTTGTAGTAATGGTATATTGTTAGCGAAGCAAATAATTTCGTTTCTGCAGCATGAAGAGAACTATTGTCATTATAATTAGAGATGGATGGGGCATAAATCCAAATTCAAGCTATAACGCAGTGGCAAATGCGCACACTCCTCACATAGATTCGTTTTTAAAAAGGTATCCCAGCACAATCTTAGAGGCGGCAGGAACCGCTGTCGGACTACCTCCAGGGTATCAGGGTTCTTCCGAAGTTGGTCACCTTAATATGGGTGCAGGAAGGATAGTAAAGCAAGAGATAACGAGGATAAATGAGGCAATAGAGGACACGTCGTTTTTTTCAAGTTCTTGCTTCCAGAGCGCTATTAATAACTGCACCTCGAATAACTCAGCGCTGCATCTCATGGGACTTATCCAGGATGCGGGCGTCCACGCGCATCAGGATCATCTCTTTGCCATAATGAAATACGCGAAGGGGAGGGGTGTAGACAAGATATATCTTCATTTCTTTTCTGATGGGAGGGATACCGCACCACGGAGTGCATTAGAATTTCTCGGTGTCGTCAATGAGAAGATAGCGGAATATCAAGCAGGCGAAATTGCTACCTTGATGGGCCGCTACTACGCTATGGATCGCGGAAAGAACTGGCATTTGACCTCTCAAGCCTACAACACCCTCACAAAAGGAGAGGGTATCAAGGTGAGCAGTGCAGAAGAAGCGGTGAGAAGAGCATACAATGAGGACAGAACACCCGATGGCGGACAGATGACCGATGAATACATTCCTCCCTCGATTATTGGCACTTTCTCCGGCATCAAAGATGGTGATTCAGTCATTCATTTTAATTACAGACAGGATAGAGCGATCCAATTGGCGATGGCTTTTGTCGAGGACGAATATCCTGGAGCGAGGTGGAAGAAGTTAGACATCGTGTATTGTGGTCTCACGCGATACTATGATACCTTCCCCGGTTATATGATGGAACCGATCTCGGAAGGTGTAGGGATGGCTAATATTCTGGGGGAGGTACTGAGTGAAAAAGGGTTAAGACAACTCCGAATTGCAGAGACGCAGAAATTCAGGCATGTGACTTCTTTCTTCAATGGTAAACGAATCGAGCCATTTCCAAACGAAGAGCAAATAGAGATTAAGAGTATGTATGACCCTGCGCTGTTTGCCGATCACCCTGAGATGAACGCCTTTGATGTTACTGAGGAAGTAATCAGGAGAATAGAGTCCGAGGGCTACCACTTGATCGTTTTAAACTATGCAAACTGTGATATGGTTGGTCATACGGGCGATTTTGAAGCGGCAAAGAGAGCGGTCGAGGTTGTAGATGAATGCGTGGGCGCAGTAGTTAAGACAATCCTGGCACATGATGGTGTAGCCCTCGTCACCGCAGACCATGGGAATGTCGAGGAGATGAGGGATTACCAAACGGGACTGCCTAAAACAAGCCATACGAACAACCCGGTGGAATTCATTTACGTTGCGGAAGATTATAGGGAGATTAAACTCAGACCTCGGGGAATTCTTTCGGATATCGCGCCAACCGTTTTGTTTCTGCTGGGAATAGATAAGCCACAAGAGATGACCAGTGAAAATTTAGTTCGAGCTATTTGTAGAGCGGAGTAAAAAAACCACGAGATTTCACACAAATACGGAGAAATGAAAGAGGAGACGAGACTATTTGTGAAGCGCAAATTTAAGGAGTATTATACCCGGGCGAGGATAGAACTCCCGAAGGATTTCTGGATGCGAGAGTGGGGCTTTGTTCTCTTCGACCAGTATTTTCCCGCAAAACTCGTGATGCGAAGGCATAAATCGTTTACTACGAAGGATGACTTAATGCATTACCTTGGAGAAAATGCCCCTGCCCACGCGTATTATTCCTCTGCCCTTTATCAATATCCTGCAGCAGATATGGCGAAAAAGGGATGGATCGGCTCTGACTTGATTTTTGACCTCGATGCGGATCATATCATAAGTGAGGCAGAGTTCAAGCGCTCTTCTTATGAGCAGGTGTTAGAGCGCGTGAAAGAAGAAACGGTGAAGCTGATTGATTTCCTGATCAACGATTTTGGATTTGGTGAAGATGATATAGAACTGGTATTTTCAGGCTCGAGGGGCTATCATATCCATATAAAAACAGATGAGGTGCGAGGGCTTGGAAGTAGAGAAAGAAGGGAGATTGTTGATTATGTGGGGAGAGGGCCGGATGTTGATGTATTTCTGGTATACAAGGCGATTGATTATGGTGGCGAAGAATTACGAAGATGTCAATATTGTAACAAAATTACAAAAATGAAAATATGTCCTATCTGTCACGGGAACACAACAAGTCTCAGTGGACAAGGCGATCTGAGATTATTAACCCACGGAGCATGGGGCAAACGACTTCTTAAGGGATTAATCGATTTTCTTCATGAAATAGCGGAGATGGAAGAAGAAAAGGCTATTACGGCATTGAAAAAAATTGGGGGTGTAGGTGAGCAAAGGGCAAGAGACCTAATAAGAGTTGTAAAAGATGAGATGTCTATGAAAAGGATAGCGGAGGGAAAACTCGGGCAAATATCCGGCTTTCCTCAGTCGGCGTGGCAAGAAATAATAAAAAGTGTGCGTGTGAGAATTGACACCGATGCACCGGTCACAGCAGACATAAAGCGGCTTATACGGCTGCCTACCTCACTCCACGGGAAATCCTCTTTAGAAGTAAAACCCTTACGGATCGAAACGTTTAACGAGTTTGATCCTGTAGTGGATGCGGTAGTATTTGGGGATTCGCCCGTCGAGATAAGAGTTGTTCGAGACTCCTCGATAACGCTTAACGGTGAACGATATAAGGTGGAAGAAGGCGAGATTGCCTCGGTGCCTGAGCATGCAGCACTGTATTTTATCTGTAGGGGTGTTGCGGAGATCAAGTGAAAAAGGACCGAAAATTATTTGTTCTTAGTAAAGATTCTTTCTTTAGTTTAGAGAGAAAGTGCAATGGATATAGAGCAGCTCTGGGAGATCTTATACAAGGAACGAAACACGGCATCACTGCAAGAGTTACCGGGGAATTTCTGCGAGGAGGTGAGGCACTATTTCGAGCGATTGAAGGAAGAGCGAGGAGAAGCGGATGAACGGAGAGGAGCGCTTTTGGAAGATGAGATACGGAATGCGAGGATGAAAGTGGAGGATATAGTCAGAAGGCGGATAGGAAAGATAGTAAAGCTCGCCAGTTCGGGCATGAAGGCGTCACCGAAGGGCATGTTAGGGGAAGAAGAGAGGATATTTGAGGGTGTAAAAAGTCACGTAGAAGAGGGCAAGGAGAGAATATTTGCATTGATGGTGGGCGCGAAAGAGAGCGAAAGTGAAGGCGGGGGAGAAGAGAGAAGCGGAAAGAAGAAATCTTCGGGGGACGTCTTAAAAAGGGATGAGTCTCTCCCGGCAAAGAAGAGAGATGAAGAACTGCAGATAGTTCGGATATTAGAAGATATACCTACCTTCATGGGTACTGATGGAAGAATTTATAGAGTGAAAAAAGAAGATGTTATTATGTTGCCAAAGACTAACGCTGAGATATTGTGTAAGCGTGGAGTTGCAGTGCGATTCGAAGGAAAAAAGAAGAGGTGAGTGCAGAGAAAGATGAAGATGCCGAAACGTCTGAGGACCTATTGCCCTTTTTGTGGGAAGCACACCGTACACGAGGTGGAAAAGGTAAAACGGGGAAGACCTTCTTCCTTGAACTGGATCGTAAGACAGAAGAAACGCCGGTCAGGCATAGGTAACACGGGTAAATTCTCAAAAGTGCCGGGGGGAGATAAGCCAACGAAGAAGGTTGCTCTCCGTTATAAATGCATAGAATGCAAAAAAATGCATCAAAGAAAGGGCTTTCGGGTATCCAAGCTTGAGTTGGTGGAGTGAAAAATGGAGAGGAAAACGAGTAGCCAATTTTTGAGGGTTAAATGCAATGATTGTGAAAATGAGCAGGTCATCTTTGATCATGCATCGACGAGTGTGAAATGCAGTGTCTGTGGGAGAACCTTAGTTGAACCAAAAGGGGGGAAGGCGGAGATAAAAGGCGAGATAATCGAGGTTCTTAAATAGATGGTAAGGGAAGAATGGCCGGAGAAGGGTGAATTAGTAGTTTGTACGGTAAAAGAACTCAAACCTTTTGGCGTTTTTGTTACGCTTGAAGAGTATGGAGGAAAAGAAGGACTCATCAATATTGCCGAGGTATCCACGGGGTGGGTGAAACATCTGAGGGATTACGTGCGAGAAGGGCAGAAAGTCGTGTGTAAAGTGCTCCACGTGGATGAACGGAGAGGACATATCGATTTATCCTTAAAGGCGGTAAAAGAGGGACAAAGAAGGAAGAAGATAAAGGAGTGGAAGAACGAGAAGAAAGCAGTGAAGTGGCTTACCCTCGCCCTCGCGGCTCCCTCCTCTAAAATCGGATTGAGCAACGATGAGCTCGACGAGATCGAGCTAAAATTATTTGATGCGTATGGAAGCCTGTACGATGCATTTGAGGATGTCTTACGGGTTGGCAAAGAAGCGCTGATCGAACTTGAGATAAAGGAGGACTACGCAGAGGCAATACACGAGGTGGCTCGTGCCAATGTAAAACTCCCTTTTGTGCAGATTACGGGGTATGTAGAGCTGAAGTGTCCTCTGCCTGATGGTGTGGAGATAATAAAGGAAGCATTGAGGAAGGCCGAAGAGGTGATAACGATAAAATCTCCAAAAAAAGACAAGGACACGAATGGTACCAAAGTAGAATGCTTCTATATCGGTGCACCGAAGTATAGGATACGTGTTACCGCTCCCAATTATAAAGAGGCAGAGAACGTACTGAGCGATGCGGCTAATGCTGCCATTGAGTTAATAAAAACAAACGAAGGATACGGGAAGTTCTACCGAACTCTTCCTTAACAAAGAAACCTTCTCTTGAGAAGAAAAGCGGTGCTATAAAGATTTTTCTTTAATAACCCTTTCTTTTTAAGAAGAAAAGTTTTATGAAGTCACAGATAAGGAAATGTGGAGCGTGTGGAGAATATACCTTGAAGGAGGTTTGCGAGAAGTGTGGAGGAGTGACAGAGAATCCACTACCTCCAAGGTTCTCCCCGAAAGATCCGTATGGGAAGTATAGAAGGATGATGAAATATGCAAGAGATAGAAATACGCGAGCTAAAAAAGGTTAAATTGAAGAAGCCCGTGATGATCGAGGGGCTCCCGGGAGTGGGGAACGTCGGAAAATTGGTAGCTGAGCATATAATACATGAGCTGAATGCCGAGAAGATCATTGAGATCTACTCATGGCATTTTCCACCACAAGTATTGGTAAATAACGATGGAACAGTTCGTTTAAGCAAATATGAGTTCTATGCATGGAAATCAGAGAAGCAGGACTTATTGATTCTCAGCGGGGACCAGCAGAGCGTCACCAATGAGGGGCATTATCTTCTCGCCGAGGCCGTGCTTGACATCGTAGAACAGTATGAGGTTTCCCGCATCTACACACTGGGAGGATATGGCATAGGTCAGCTTGTGGAAAGACAAAAGGTGCTTGGGGCCGCGAATGAAGCTGAACTTGTCGAGGAGATGAAGAGATATGGAGTGGAATTCAGAGAGGAAGAACCGGGGGGAAGTATAGTAGGAGCTTCAGGGCTTTTGTTGGGTCTCGGGAAGCTGCGGGATATTCCAGCGGTGTGTTTGCTGGGCCTTACCTCGGGTTATTTAGTCGATCCGAAGAGCGCACAGGCAGTTCTCGAAATATTGTGCCGTGCATTGGATCTCGAAATAGACATGCAGGCTTTGAAAGACCGTGCAGAAGAGATGGAAAAAGTCGTCGAGCGACTGAAAGAGATGGAACAAGCGCAGATTCCGAGGAGGAGAGAGGAAGAGTTAGAATATATCCGGTAAGTTTAAAAAATCCCAAATCCCAATATAGGCGAGAAATACAAAATCTAAATACTACCAAATTCTTGGGATTTGGAAATAGGGATTTACTTGGGATTTGGTAGTGGGGCCCCGCCCCACGGCCCCGAAAACCCTGTAAGGGTTTACCTGAAAGGCTCAGTAAGGGCTTATGTGACATTGGGATTTTCGCTGACGTCAGGCGGACTCAGATGTTAGTATCTTCAGAGATGTCGGTATTTTAACGACATCGCCCATTTTAATCCCTACCACGTATTCCAAATCCTTCTCTTTTGCGATATCCACGATCCTTTGTGTGATTACACCGTCAAACACCACGCTCTTTGCATTATCGTTCGTATCCTTCAATTCTTTTGCGAGGTCTCTGACCGTCGTCTCCTTTAGTATGTTCTTCTCTTTGTCTAACAATCGTGCCTTAAACGTGCCTTCGAGTTCTTCGAGATGGGTTTTAAAGGGGTTCGGAGCTTTTTCCTCTTTCTCTTCTTTGGTCTTCTTTCTTTGGATTACTCTCTGCTGCTCCTGTTCTTGCTCCTTCTTCTCACCAACGTATCCTTCCTGCTCCACGGGTGTTTTGTTATGCAGTGCTTTCATTATCTCTTTGTACGTCATGTCCTCCACACTCCTCCCCTCGGGCGCTAATGCGATATAATCGATATCAGCGACCTGTAAGAGCTCCTTTAAGATGAGGTCACCGCCTCGGTCACCGTCGACGAACGCGGTAACCGTCTTTCTCTTGCTCAGTTTATTTATTACCGGGGATATATTCGTGCCTTCTACCGCGATTGCATTTTTAATCCCATATTTAAGCAGATTTAACACATCTGCTCTTCCCTCTACCACTAATATGGCATCAGAACTCTCTACATTCGGTCCTGCCGGCAATCCCTTATAACTCGATATCTCTTCCATTCTCACTGCCTGCTTCACTTCACTCACCATCATCTCACTCTCTATACCTTTCTCGATAGATTCATGCATCAGCAGTTTTGCTCGCTCTACTATCTTCTTTCTCTTTGTCGCTCTTATGTCCTCTACCTTGGTAACTACCACCTTCGCAATACAGGGACCTACTCGATCGATGGTCTCTAACGAAGCAGCCAGTATCGCGGTTTCAACCTTGTCCAAACCAGAGGGTATGAGTATCTCTCCACTTGATTTCCCGCCTTTCGACTCCACGTTCACCTCTATTCTGCCAATTCGGCTACTCTTCTGCAAGTCTCTCAGGTCCAATTCTTCACCCAATAACCCCTCTGTCTGACCAAATATTGCACCCACCACATCGGATTTCTCGACAAAACCCTCAGCTGTGATGTTAGCATGAATAACATATTTTGTTGTATCTACATCGTGCATTTTATTTCTCTCCTCAAACGTTTCATCTCCTTTATCTTTTAACTTTGCCACCGCTCTATCTATCTTGGTTGGCAAACAGAATTTTTCCCGATATATATATGGTGAGGATAAAAGATAAACGTTGAACATAGGAGGTAAGAATATAAATCAAGAGAATCGAGTTTTCACGAGATACACGCATAGTACTACTTAAAATCTTCAGAGGAGTTACTGGAATGGGCTCGATGCGATTCGAACGCATGACCTCCGCCTCGTGAAGGCGGTGTCATAACCAGCTAGACCACGAGCCCTTCACTCTTTATTTAATTAGAGAATAAAAATGGAGTGATTTAAATAACTTTTCGTGTACAATCCAGAGGTAAGAGAAAAGCATGAAGATAAAAGTGGTGAAAGGTGGAATCTGTGCTGCGAAAGGAGTAAGAGCATACGGAATAAAAGAAGGGACTAAGGGGTTAGCCTTGATGGAAGGGGAAGGAAGAGCGGTAGGTATGTTTACTTCAAATAACCTAAAAGCTGCACCGGTGAGGTATACGAAGAAGCAGCTTGAGACAGGAAGAATAAGCGCGATAATAGCAAATAGTGGCTCTGCGAATAGTTTCACCGGCGAGCGGGGGATGAGGAATGCAGAAAGAATGGCAGAGCTCGCTTCGTCATGTTTAGGTGTTGAGCGAGAGGAGGTAGCTGTCGCGTCTACCGGTCCTATTGGGGTACAACTGGATATGGACTTAATAGAACGGCAGCTTGGAGAAGTTGTGAGAGGGTTGACTTCCGGAGAAGGCGGGAGCACGGCAGCAGCGAAGGCTCTAATGACCACGGACACCTTCCCTAAGGAGAAGGCGGTACGCATCGATACGGGCACGGATGAGCGGGTGGCAATAGGAGGAATAGCAAAAGGCGCGGGGATGATATTCCCTCATCTTGCTACCGCTACCATGCTCTCTTTTATTTATACCGATGCTTCTCTGGAGGAAGAAGTCCTGGGCAGGAGTTTGAAAGAAGCAGTTGACAATTCATTCAATATGGTGGTAGTGGATGGCGATATGAGCACGAACGACATGGTATTGCTTGTATCCACGGGGAGGAGTGGTAAGATAAGCGAAGAGGATTTCAAAGCGGGGTTAACTTTTGTGTGCCAGGAGCTTGCGAAGCTGATGGCGAAGGATGGCGAAGGGGCAACGAAGTTCATCGAGGTGAGAGTAAAAGGTGCTCCCTCCACTGCGGATGCAAGGGAGGTAGCACGGTCAATACTCAGGTCACCGTTAGTGAAAAGTGCTCTCTTTGGTGAACGCCCTGACCTTACCTGTGGTCGTATAATAGCAGCAATCGGGAGTTCAGCTCTCGCCGGAGCTGTCGACCCCAAGAGGATATCTATACGCGTGAAAAGCGATAAGGAGATTTTAGCAGTGAAGAACGGCGAATTTATGGATCTTTTTGGGTTGGCAAGAACCATAATGAAGGGTAAGGAGCTCTTCATCGAGGTGGATCTAGGAACTGGAGAAGAAGTGGAGGCGAGAGCGTGGGGTTGCGATTTAACCTATGATTATGTCAGAATAAATGCGGGCTTGCATTAAGGGAGTATCAGGTACTTACGATTTCGACCATGATCATCCTTCTCAACTTCTCACTTTTACGATTCGGAATGTGGGATTTAGTTCGGATTTGTTGTTGAAGCAAGAACTTTTCGCGTAGCTTCTTCATTTATCTCTTCATACAGGCTATTACCGTGGGCATCTATGCCGAGCACAAGCGGACCGAAATCTTCGACAAGGAGATGCCATACTGCCTCAGCCATACCGAGGTCAGCCCAATATACCGCTTTTACCGCTTTTATACGTATAGCAGCCAAGACTGCTGCACCACCCGGTATCGCGAAATATACACAGCCATATTTCTGCAGTGCTTCTCGCGTTGCAATCCCCATGCCTCCTTTTCCTATTATGCCTCGAATCCGCAGCGTTTCTATTACTTGTGGCGTTGTCGCTTCCATTCGTGAGCTGGTGGTAGGACCGGCTGCTATAATCTCCCCGCCTCCGGTGCTATTCTTCCTCACGAGCGGACCGCAGTGATACAGCACAGCGCCTTTTTCTATCGGTATATCCTCTTCTGCATCCGTGATTGTATATTCTATGATTCGATTATGCGCTTTGTCCCTCGCGGTATATACGTCGCCACTGAGATATACGATATCCCCCACCTGCAATTCCTTTATCTCTTCTTCCTTGAGCGGTGTGAATAATCTCTTTTTCATCATTGCACTTTCTTTCTAAAGAAAGAACCTGCACTAAGAAAGAGTATAATTCTTCTGACATTTGGAATTAGCAAATGTAGATGATAGAAATAGTGCTTATTTTTAACAATATAACAATTAGTTAACTATAAGTAACACCAATAAAATTATTGTATTACCTTTTTAATACAAAGATAAGGTGAAAGGTGTGGAAAAGATAAAAGCGTGAATATAAAAAGGTGTCCCCTGCGTGGTGCGAATCCATGACAGGGCGAAAAGGCGAAGAAGGAAGGCGAGGCGTCGAGGAGGGGCGCTTAAATATACAGATGATACAAACCGGGCCGATCACAAAGACCCATTTTTGTATGTAGGTGATAGTGCAGTGTGGTGGGATACGGGAATTACAACGAATTGGCGAGGGAGCAATCCTGTGCGGGAGAGCGAATACGAACTAGGCGATGTGGATCTGTGCTGGCTTGAGCAGGTGTATAAAGAAGAGAGATCCTCAGGAATGTATCCGTGTCTTCGCATCTATATTGGCGGAACGGAAGAAATCGGGGTTACTTTCGTAGTATTTGTAGACTTAGAAGAGGAACGAGTGATTCACGTAGGCCACGATTATCGTAGAGGGCCACCGCTAGCGCCGTAATTGATGGAACTCAGATGGTTTTCAGCTTGATTTATCTTTTAATAATTAGTATGGGGATTGAGCGTTAATTTGAGTGTTTTTTGAACTTTTCTTGTACCCTGTGCTCACACCCCTTTATTCCCGTTCAAACATGCCCACGGATTGCTATAACGGGGTTATGGTCAGCATTATGCTTTATAACTAAGCTTTTCAATTCAATACGTGATGAGCATGCAAGATGATCTGCGAAAGCCTTTCGAGGAAGTAAATAAGCCTGAAGAACTCGCTTTGGAGTATCATTCTCGCTATAACGGAAAGATAGAGATAGGACTGAAGGTTCCAATTCGCAGTTATGATGAGTTTGCGATATGGTACACGCCGGGTGTGGCAGAGCCGTGTAGAGCGATAAAAGATAGTCGAGAGCGTGTATATGAGTACACGGGTAAGGGAAATTTTGTGGCAATAATCACCGATGGAACGAGGGTCTTGGGATTGGGTGATGTAGGGCCGGAGGCGGCACTTCCGGTGATGGAAGGCAAAGCCCTGCTCTTTAAGTACTTGGGTGGTGTGGATGCGTTTCCCATCTGTTTGGCGACGAAGGATGTGGAGGAGATACTAAATATCGTGAAGTGGATTGCCCCGACTTTTGGGGGTATCAATTTAGAGGACATAGCAAGTCCAAAGTGCTACTACCTCCTGGAGCGGCTAAAAGAGGAATTAAATGTGCCGGTATGGCATGATGACCAGCAAGGCACCGCATTGGTGATACTTGGAGGGTTGATAAATGCCTTGAACGTAGTTGGGAAGAGCTTGCAAGAGGTGACGATATCGCTGGTAGGCGCGGGTGCAGCGAATATGAGCGTTGCAAAATACGTGCACAAAGCAGGTGCAAAGTGGGGAAATATGGTCATGGTGGATAGCAAGGGGATATTGAATACTGAGCGGGTGGATGTGAAGGGGGATAGAACTAAGTGGGAAATCAGCCAGAAGACGAACAAAGAAGGTAGAAAGGGAGGTATCAAGGAGGCGATGCGTGATACCGACGTGTGCATCGCGCTTTCAACGCCCGGGCCGGGTGTAATAAAAAAGGAGTGGGTAGCTGATATGGCTGACGATGCGATCGTATTCGCCTGCGCAAATCCCGTGCCGGAGGTATGGCCATGGGAGGCAGAGGAGGGTGGAGCGAAGATAGTTGCCACGGGAAGGTCGGACTTCAAGAATCAAATAAATAATTCTTTAGGTTTTCCAGCAGTTTTCAGGGGCGCTTTGGACGTCCGTGCTACGTGTATAACAGATGAGATGTGTCTGGAGGCGGCGTATGCGATAGCGAGCTATACCGAAGAGAAAGGTATACGTGAGGACTTTATAATTCCGAGGATGGAGGAGAGAGAGATGTACGTGTGCGAAGCAGTAGCAGTGGGTATGAAGGCGATAACGCAGGGAGTGGCTAAGAGGAAGATGAGCAGGGAGGAATTAGAGGAGGCTGTGCGAAAGAGGATAGTTAGCAAAACGGCGAAAACTTTTTAAGGTGTTAAGCCCAATATATATATGTGGCAACCGGCGTCGGCTTCGATTACGGGGATACCCAGAAGATGAGAAGCGGACTTCTGCTACGCGACAAAGATAGGACTAAATGGGGACACGAAGAGAAGAAAATTTCGTGTCCGACATGGATACTTGAACCTAATCTGACGAACCAGTAAATCTGATTGGTTAAGTCAGGTGTGTGTCAAACCCTGCTAATTTTAATACTGGTTGATCCTGCCAGAGGCTACTGCTATCAGAGTTCGATTAAGCCATGTTAGTCGAGGGTGCTTCTTCTTCCTCGGAGGAAGAGGTAACCGGCGGACGGCTCAGTAACACGTAGACAACTTACCCTTGGGACCGGGATAACCCCTGGGAAACTGGGGCTAATACCGGATAGTGCATCGATTGCTGGAATGCACGATGTACGAAAGCTGAGGCGCCCAAGGATAGGTCTGTGGCCGATTAGGTTGTTGTTGATGTAACGGATCAACAAGCCTACGATCGGTACGGGTTGTGAGAGCAATAGCCCGGAGATGGGTTCTGAGAGAAGAACCCAGGTCCTACGGGACGCATCAGGCGCGAAAACTTTACAATGTGCGAAAGCACGATAAGGGAACTCTGAGTGCCTCCTAAGGAGGCTGTTCAGATGTTTAAAAAGCATCTGGAGGAAGGGCTGGGCAAGACCGGTGCCAGCCGCCGCGGTAACACCGGCAGCCCAAGTGGTGGTCACGCTTACTGGGTCTAAAGCGTCCGTAGCCGGCCGGGTAAGTTCCTTGGGAAATTTGATCGCTTAACGATTAAGCTTCCTGGGAATACTATCTGGCTTGGGACCGGGAGAGGTCAGAGGTACCTCAAGGGTAGGGGTGAAATCCGTTAATCCTTGGGGGACCACCAGTAGCGAAGGCGTCTGACCAGACCGGATCCGACGGTGAGGGACGAAGGCTAGGGGAGCGAACCGGATTAGATACCCGGGTAGTCCTAGCTGTAAACGATGCGGGCTAGGTGTTGGCATTACTGCGAGTGATGCCAGTGCCGAAGGGAAGCCGTTAAGCCCGCCATCTGGGGAGTACGGTCGCAAGGCTGAAACTTAAAGGAATTGGCGGGGGAGCACCACAACGGGTGGAGCTTGCGGTTCAATTGGATTCAACGCCGGAAATCTCACCGGAGGGGACAGCGAGATGAAGGTCAGGCTAAAGACCTTACTCGATTAGCTGAGAGGTGGTGCATGGCCGTCGGCAGTTCGTGTCGTGAAACATCCTGTTAAGTCAGGCAACGGGCGAGACCCGTGCTCACAGTTGCCAGCATGTTCTCCGGAACGATGGGCACTCTGCGAGGACCGCCACCGCTAAGGTGGAGGAAGAAGCGGGCCACGGTAGGTCAGTATGCCCCGAATCCTCCGGGCTACACGCGTGCTACAATGGGTAGTACAATGGGTATCGACTCCGAGAGGGGGAGGTAATCCCCTAAAACTACCTTCAGTTGGGATCGAGGGCTGCAACTCGCCCTCGTGAACCTGGAATCCGTAGTAATCGCCCCTCAAAATGGGGCGGTGAATATGTCCCTGCTCCTTGCACACACCGCCCGTCAAGCCAACCGAGTGGGATTTAGGTGAGGGCATTTCTCTTGAGGTGTTCGAACCTAAGTCTCGTGAGGGGGGCTAAGTCGTAACAAGGTAGCCGTAGAGGAATCTGCGGCTGGATCACCTCCTAAATTTACCAACCAATCAGAGCTGAAAGATCGTCAGATTAAGTTTAAGTTTTACATGTGAGCAGGGTAAATATAATAAATAGCTGGGATAACTTCGGGGCTCGTAGATCAGTGGAAGATCGTCGCCTTTGCGAGGCGAAGGCCCTGGGTTCAAATCCCAGCGAGTCCATTTTTGAGGAAGGTAAATAAATGCACCTAACGACCTCGGTTGTTAGGGAAGTTACGGATGGCAGTTGTTTCACACTACTGTCAGATGAAGTTCTCATACGCACTTTGCATCTCTGACATCCAATGAGCTCAGTGATGCTGGTGAACTATGCCATTTAGTGGATGGCTTGGCTCAAGCGCCGAAGAAGGGCGTGCCAAGTTGCGAAAAGCCTCGGGTAGGTACAAGGAGCCTTAGAACCGAGGGTGCCCTAATGGGAATTCCTGACTCTTTTGAGTCGGTCCATAAGGATTGGGAACGCTCCGAATTGAAACATCTTATTAGGAGCAGGAGGAGAAATCAATTGAGATGCCGTGAGTAACGGCGAGTAAAAGCGGCACAGTTCAAACCGAATCCTTTCTCGAAAGAGAGGGGGGATGTGGTGTGGAAAGTAAGGGTCATATAAAGCCCGCCCTATCGAAGCCGAAGTCCTCTGGAACGAGGCGCCATAGAGAGTGAGAGCCTTGTAGGCGTAGAATAGAGGGTTTGACTCTTACTTGAGTACCATAGGTTGGATATCCTGTGGGAAGTTGGGGGTTACCAACCTCCAAAACTAAACACGTCTTGAGACCGATAGCGGATTAGTACCGTGAGGGAAAGCTGAAAAGCACCCCAAGTAAGGAGGTGAAAAGAGCCTGAAACTAAATGGTGACAGGGTGATACGGCTTGGAAGTGATGAGACAGTCCGAAGGAAAATCTCGTGAGGGATGAGTACGAGGAGTGTGGAACGAAGTTGTATCGTACGTTCTGGAGAACGGGCCAGGGAGTATATCTCAGTGGCGAGGCTAACCCGTAAAAAGGGGAGCCGAAGGGTAACCAACAGGTTCGCATTCGCAAGAAGATGAACGACGTATGAACTGCGTGGAGTCATTGGGATATGACCCGAAGCCGGGTGATCTAAGCGTGGGCAGGCTGAAGTTCTTCGAAAGGGGAATGGAGGGCCGAACCGGTGATGACATGCAAATCTCTCGGATGACCTGCGTTTAGTGGTAAAAGGCCAATCGAACCCGGCAATAGCTGGTTCCCCTCGAAACATGCCGCAGCATGACCCGATCTGAGATTGATAGCGCAGTAGAGCGACCGATTGGAGGATACGAAGTCGAAAGACTTCGCCCTCCTGTCAAACTCCGAAGGTGCTATCGTTGTAGAAGATCGGAGTCCGGTCTGGGGGGTAAGCTCCCAGTCCGTGAGGGAATGAACCCAGACTGGGGTTAAGGTCCCTGAGTGTCAGCTAAGTGTTAACACTAAAGGGCGTTGCAAACCACAAACAGCTGGGAGGTTAGCTTAGAAGCAGCTATCCTCTAAGGAGTGCGTAACAGCTCACCAGCCGAGGTTTGTAGCATCGAAAATGGATGGGGCTAAAGCTGACCACCGATACCTCAGGGCTCCGGAAGGAGATCCGGTAGAGGGGCGTTCTGCTTGGGCAGAAGTATCCTCGTGAGAGGGTGTGGACCGGGCAGAAACGAGAATCCTGGCGATAGTAGCAGCATAGTCGGGTGTGAATCCCGATCGCCGAAGGGGCCAGGTTTCCTTGGCAATGTTCGTCAGCCAAGGGTTAGCCGGTCCTAAGATGTGTCCCAATTAGAGCATATCAAAAGGGAAGCAGGTTAATATTCCTGCGCCGTCCAGCCTATGTGCTTCGAGCACACCTGACGCTTTTGGGTAGATTAAGCGGTTCTGTCGAACCGTCCAAGCACCGAAGCCTATGGAGAGCCGTAATGGCGAGAAGTAGGTGAATGTGTGATGGCGAAAGTTAATCGAGCCCAGGAGCCCGTGAAAAGGGAGGCTGGATGTCCGTACCGAGAACCGAAACAGGTGCCCCTAGCTGAGAAGGCTCAGGCGTGTCGGGGAAATCCAGCTAAGGGAAATCGGCAAATTAGCCCCGTAACTTCGGGATAAGGGGTGCCTGCTTTGCGAAAGGCAGGTCGCAGTGACAAGGGAAGGCTAACTGTCTAATAACAACATAAGTGACCGCAAGTCCGTAAGGATTAGTACGGTCACTGACTCCTGCCCAGTGGCGGTATCTCAAAGCCCTTTACAAGGGGTTGAAGGACCGTTAAACGGCGGGGGTAACTCTGACCCTCTTAAGGTAGCGTAGTACCTAGCCGCTTAATTGGCGGCTTGCACGAAAGAAGGAATGAGCCTTCTACTGTCCCTAGCTGGAACCCGGTGAACTTTATATCCTGGTGAAAAGTCCAGGGACCCCCAAGGGGAAGCGAAGACCCCGTGGAGCTTTACAGCAGTCTGCCGTTGAGCCACGACTTCGGATGTATAGCGTAGGTAGGAGGCGAGGAGGTGTTTTCGCAAGGAAACACGGAGCCGCCAATGGAACACTACCCTTTCGGGGTTGTGTCCCTTACTCGCAAGAGAACACCGGCAGGTGGGCTGTTTAGGTGGGGCGCCATGCCCTTGAAAAGATATCGAGGGCGCCCTAAGGTTGACTCAGGTGGGTCAGAAATCCACCGTAGAGTGCAAGAGTAAAAGTCAGCCTGATGTGACTTCGCATAGCAGGAAGTCACGGGACGAAAGTCGGGTCTAACGAACCTTTATGGCCCTTTGGTAGGGCCTAAAGACGTCAGAAAAGCTACCCCGGGGATAACGGAGTTGTCTCCAGTGAGAGTCCATATCGACCTGGAGGTTTGCTACTTCGATGTCGGCTCTCTCCATCCTGGCTGTGCATAAGCAGCCAAGGGTAAGACTGTTCGTCTATTAAAGGAGATCGTGAGCTGGGTTTAGACCGTCGTGAGACAGGTCGGTTGCTATCTATTGGGGGTGTTGGAGGTCTGAGGGGAAGCTGCTTTTAGTACGAGAGGAACAGAGCAGCGGCGCCTCTGGTCTACCGGTTGTCCGACAGGGCATCGCCGGGCAGCTACGCGCTCGTGGATAAGGGCTGAAAGCATCTAAGCTCGAAGCCATCCCCGAAAAGAGACGTCCTAAAGAACACCGTTAGAAGAACGGGTTGATAGGGCTGGGGTGTAAGACTCGACTCGAAAGAGGAGATTTTTAGCCCGCAGCTACTAACGTTCGCACCATACTTTTTACTGGGCTCAGATGAAATCAGAGTTGCAAAGTGCACTTTTTCTTTAAAAGAAAACCTGCACTAAAAGAATAACCTCATGCTTTTTGCGGTAGAAAGTTTTTCTTTGATCAAACTTTCTTTTTGAAAAAGAAAGTTTGAGCCAAGGTGGCGGAGAGGCTGACGCGGCTGACTGCAGATCAGCTATACCCCGGTTCAATTCCGGGCCTTGGCTTCCTTGGCTTGGCACGATCTGCATTTGATTGCCGAACCTCTTGTGAATTATTGTTTGAGATTTATTATAGGACTGGAAGTGGGGTAGAAAACATTATATAGAGTTAGCATAAATGTGAATTTGTCTTTGTTTATTTCCCCTTACGTGCGGTGGAAGAAAGATGGAAATAAGAGTTTATACGACGAAAATATGCCCAAATTGTAAAAAAGTCAAAGAGTTTTTAGCAGCGGAAGGGGAAGCGTATGAGGAAGTGGATATCACAACGGTGGAAGCGCTTACTGAGTTAAGATTGAATGGGGTTTTCGCGCCCTTTGCCCCTGTTCTTCAGATTGGTTCGACTTTTCTTACGAATCATGATTTATTTGACGGTGATGAGTTGCGAAAAGGAAGAATTAAAGAAGTGATTAAGCGAGAGGGATTGGCATGAAAAAAGGCTTTAATATGGATAATGGCACGGTGCAAACCACGCTGGACGGCATGAAATTGCGATTCCCGAAGGTAAGAACCAGCGATGGGCACATGCTGGAGTGGGACAGAGAAGCAATTGTAAAACAGCTTTTACGTGAAACCAAATTAAGTGAGGAGTTTTATAGCAGTTCACCGATAGACAATAACACGGCGCGGGAGATAGCGAAGGAGGCTGAGAAGAGGATAAAAGTAATGGGTATCTCCCAGCTCTCCGGTGCGTTAGTACGGGAAATAGTAAACCAGATTTTATTGGAGGAGTATCATAAGCAGGAGTGGCGGAATATATGCACGAGGGTTGGCACGCCGGTCTACGATGCGCATCTCATTGATATAGGCGAAGGATTTGAGGCGAAGGAGAATGCAAATCTGCAGGAGAATGCCGAGACGTCACATAAGAAGAAAGCGGACAAGATTTGCAAGGAACAATACTTGTTACTCTTACCATCCCAGCTTGCAGATGCACACCTCAGTGGTGATGTGCATATCCATGACCTTGAATATTTCGGGACGAGGGGTTTTTGTCAAGACTGGGACCTCCGTTACTTCTTCTATTATGGCTTAATGCCCGATGGTTCGGGGACAAAAGCATCGGTAGCTGGACCTGCGAAGAAGCCTGAGGTCGCCATCCTGCACGCCGTGAAGACGTTGGGGAGTGCACAGACCAACTTCGCAGGTGGGCAAGGCTTTTTTAACTTTCTTTCCTTCATAGCCCCGTATTTTGAAGGACTTTCCTACGAGGAGATCGAGCAACTGATGCAGATGTTCGTCTATGAAATGACGCAGATGCAAGTTGCACGCGGAGGTCAATTGGTCTTCTCTTCGGTTCAGCTCACCCCCGGTATTCCCCGGGTATGGAGAGATAAACCAGTAGTTTATAAAGGAGAGGTCTGGAATGGCGAGCATGTGCCGCTTCGAACATACGGTGAGTTTGAACGAGAGGTGCGGTTGGCGTTCAAGGCGCTTATGAACGTAATGCTCCAGGGAGATTATTGGGGGAAGCCCTTTAACTTCCCGAAGCCGGAGATAGCGATAGAGCGGGATTTCCTGGTAGAGGATGAGGAATACAATCAGAGGAATCCGGATTTGCCTACCTATGAAGAACTTTATGATTTAGCCTTTGAGCTGACGGCAAAGTATGGTACGCCGTACTTCGATAATAAGATCCCGGAGTATAGAGGCGCTGGGGAAGGAGTTTCGTGCTACCAATGCTGTGCGTACAGTTTCAAAACGTCGCCTGATGATGAGGATTTTCAGGATAAGATGTATTTCCGTAATGGCGAGCACTTCTCGATGGGCGGCTGGCAGGTAATAACGATAAACTGTCCGAGAGCGGCTTATCGAGCGAATGGAGATGATGAGAAGCTGTTTGCGGAACTGAGAAGGATGATGGCCCTCGCGGTAGAGGTATTAAAGGTGAAGAAGCGATGGATGAAAGCGATCGTTGAAAGCGGACGGATGCCGTTTGCTACACAACGACCTAAAGATCCGCACACGGGCGAAAAAGGAACTAGGGCGGTTTATCTTGATGAGCTCGTGTATATCATCGGCGTGGTAGGCATAAATGAGATGGTGCAGTACCATTACGGCAAGCAAATACACGAAGACAAGGGTGCTTTACGGCTTGCGGTACGGGCAATGACGGAGCTGGAGCTGTATGCGAAGGAGCTCTCGAAACGGGAAGGTATGACGATAAGTTTTGCACGCACTCCTGCAGAAACGGTCTCGCAGCGATTCGCCGTGGCAGACCTCTTGAATAAGGAATTCAGGGATAAAGCGCGGAAAGTAGTGAAAGGGGATGTTGAACGCGCTCTTTCGCTTATACATGAGACGCGCGACCTGCCGATTTACTATACGAATGGGACGCATGTGCCTCCGAATGCTACTATCTCGCTTGCAGAGCGGATAAAGATCGAGCATATCTTCTTTCCCATTGTTGACGGTGGGAACATCATGCATATCTTCCTTGGCGAGGGGTATCCTGATCCGCAAGGGATAAAGAGCCTTGCGGTGAAGATCGCAAAGAAGACGCAAACGGGCTATTATGCATTTACCAAGGATATGACAGTCTGCATGGACTGCTCGCACGTCACCATGGGGTTGATAGAGGAGTGTGAGAAGTGCGGGTCTAAAAACCTCGATTATATATCACGAATAACCGGCTATCTGCAGGCGGTGAGCGGGTGGAACGAGGGCAAGAAGCAGGAGTTGCTCGATCGGATGCGGTATGGTGGGAATGAGATAAGGTGATAGGACCTCTTAAAAAATGGATGATCTGCAATTTCGGGCTATCCAAAAAAGAAATTAAAACAGAGGATAGAGTAGCGGAATATTATGGCAAGAAGCGTGCATGAAACGCTTCTACGATCTCCTTTCCTTCCATAAATACCACGTCATGTTCCGAAGCGAACGCCTTTGCCTTAGCCTTGGAAAGAGCACCTCCAGATTCGGCGTCTAACATCTCGCATATGACCATTGCAGGGGCTATCTCTGCAAGCACCGCTAATGCCACGGAGAGCTCGGTCTGCCCTCTCCTTTCATCGAGCAGCCTATCCGCAGCTCTTAATAGTGAGACATGCCCGGGTGTTCGGAATTCGGTATAAAAATCGTAAGAATTGTCATTACCGTTTAATACTCGCTCTACTGCTTCTCCTATCTTCGTTATCGTCAGTGCCCTGTCTCTATCCGTTATGCCGGTGAATGTAGCACGATGATTCACCCAAAGGGAGAAAGAAGAACGTTTATCGTATGAAAGATCGCCCTTTTCTTCCACTAATCTTCTCAGCGAGGAGTAGGTGTCGTTCACGTTTCTCAAGATGTCACTCATGAGTGGAAGCCCAAGCTTCTCGGCGGCAACGGGATGAATAGCAATGCAGATAAGTCCGCCCGCCTCATTTCTAAAATAAGCGACCTTTCGTGGTGTCACAGAAGAAGCCGGTAGTACAAAGTCGGTCTCACCTTCTCTATCCTCTGCATCGTAGATTAATACAAGTTCTCCCTTTCTTATCGATTCTATGCCATTTTCTACCGACCTGGGAATGTTACTAGTGTTCATAGTTATTCATATCACCACCCTGGTTCTTACCTCATCTCCGTCCTTAAGCTGAAGTTCATGTCTGAGATAAACCGGCGAAATTATCTCCAGAACATCATCTGGATAATGGGTGCGGTCAGGAATGATAACCGCGCTTTTAATTCCTCCCGCTTCGTTGTCTATTAGCTTACAGAGGAAGCACTTGCCGCCGCCAAAGGTTCTCTTTTCTGACTCAAAACCTTCTATTTCTATCCCCTTTCGCGCATCCAGCTTCTTCCGTGCTGCTATACTTTGTGCTTCCAGGCTGAGATTTAACGTGCCGGGAAAAGGGGTAAAGCCTAATTTAGCCTCGAATTGCCTTTTATACCCCTCCAGTGTTGTATAATATTTTCCTTCTCCCAGACCGGTGATCAAGCGTCCAGCGATTTCAACCTCGATATTCGTTCGGGAGAAAAATATCTCCTGGTATTCATAACATTCTTTCTTTAATTGCTCTATTCCCTTGTTGGTGAGCATTATCCACTGTCCATCCGCTATGATTCTTCTATGCACGAGACCTTCTCGTTCAAGCTCTTGAAGGCGCCTCGCAGCGGTTTGTACGCTTGATTTAATAGCCTCTGCGAAATGACCGGAAGACAACTTAATAGGTTGTGCTATCGCACCTAACAAGGCGAGCTTCCGTAACGAAACCATGATGTCCCCCCTCATCTTTCCGCCATTCATATCAATTTTGAGACGCATCTCATAAATAGGAGGGTGGTAGGTATATAAATAGGTTAGTGGTTGACATCTATACCTAGGCAGAGCTTCTTTTTAAACTCATACCCGCAAGCAATCCGAAAAATAGCCCTGATAAATGCGCTGTGTGGGCAATCATGTCGCCAGAGCCGATCATAACGAAATCGTAGATGGCAAAGAGGACAAGTACCATCCATATCTCCATCGGTATTAAAAAGAAGAAGTATACCCTCATCCGTGGCATCAGCACCGCAAGGGTCGCGAATATCCCTGATAATGCCCCACTTGCGCCCACGGCGGGGTTAACGGAGGTTAAACTCCAGCCAGTTCCGGCAAAAATACCCGCGAGGAAAAAGATGAGCAGAAATTTCGAACTCCCTATCTTCCTCTCCAGTACCGGACCGAAGAAGATGAAGAAGAGCATATTAAAGAAGAGGTGTTCGAAGCTTCCGTGGAGGAAGATATGGGTTATTAACGTCCATGGTCTTTCCGATACAAGTGCTGGAATCAGCACCAATTGTTGCGTATAGCCCGGGATGAGTAATTGCAGAACAAAGGAGATGGAAATGAGAAATAAAAGCAAGAACGAATAGTTACCAGAGAAGATGCTCAATGGATTTTTTGTATGAATACTCTTTTTCACACTCCATCCCCGGTGTTCTGGTCTGAGGTCCTGGGGAATAGAAGAGGTACCTCGGGCTTCACGGTCTCGATTGTATTCTTCAAGTCCGACGCACCAGTGCATTTCAGGCGGGAGATGTGCCTTGCAAAGGGTATCACCACAGTACGCACATCTATACAATGCCTGTTTATTGCAGACGGTGCACCTGCGCGGTGTCATATGTGTGAAAAGAAAGGTCAGACATTTAAAAGTTGCAGGAAAAGAAAAGGCGGTGAGTTCAGAACAAAGTAAACGCTGTGGCTAATATTACCACGGGTATCCACTCGCCGTCAACGAGCACATCTAAAGATTCCCCTATCTTTTCCAGCTTACAGAACTGTAAGATGTACCAGTATCCATATCCAATGGCGAAGATTAAAACGACGAGATAGTGGTGGAAAAAGCCTGAGTGATAAGAGAATGCAAGCCAGGGTATGAGCGTTGAGTTTAAGATGAGAAGCAGATTTTTTGTTTTTTGCCTCCCCCAAACTACCGGTATTGTTCTTACACCGCTTGTTCTATCCCCTTCGATGTCTCGCACATCGAATAAGATGGTATTGATGAGACTTTTTAAGAAGAAGAAGTAAAATATGGTGATGATTAATACAATATCTTTTTCCACGAGGCAAAATACCGGAAGAAGTGCCATGGTTACTGCCCAGGTTAGAGCTATAGTCATATTCTTCACGCCGAGCATATCCTTTAATCGAGGGAGATTTTTGGAGAATTTCACACTGTATAAAGTACCAGAAAATAAGGGAAGCAGAAGAATAGGCAGTGTCAGAAGATTCACTAAAAACCCCAGAAGCAACGAAAGTATGAACGCGAAAAGTACTGATAATTTGAAAACAGGCGCTATTTTCTTAATAAGTCTCGCTCTTTCAGGCGCATTTATTATATCCTCTTTTAGATCGGTTAATTTATTTAATCCGTATACGCCATAAGTAGCTAAAAAAATTGCGAGAATGATAGTTAAGGTAAATGTATTGAATAATAAACAGGAGAAGAGCAGTTTTAGAGCGCCATTGATCGCCAAAAAAAGGGATGTTGCTATTAGAAATGAGAGAAACTTATTACCTAGTTGAAAAAACTTCACCTCTGTACTTGTTGTATGAAGCCTCTTTACAGAGAATTTCATACCTCATATTTCTTTGCTTTTTCCCGGTAGTATTCAAAGAGTTCAATGCCCCAACGAATAGCTCTCTCTTCAGTGCTGATTAAATCAAGTGTGGTGTCATATATCCCATCAGGTTTAAATAAGCCAAAAGAGAGAAAGGTATCGGTGACCGTAAAAGCCACTTTTACCTCTTCTTCAGTTACAAAGAACTCCAGATGATGATTTAAGATTAAACTTTTAATCGTTTCTGAACCAACGGTATCGATTACCTTCTTCAACACGTTTTCAGTTAATACAAGCTGTGTAAGGGCACGCTTAGCCAAATCTTCGAATACCTCTGGATAGTCAGGCGAGAATATAGGGGAACCCCCTTTTATCCACCTCGCAGTCGTGAGGAGCTCCATGTAAGTCCTATGTGCCTTGATTATATCTAATGCATCTATATTTACTATATTTGAGTTACTCAGCCACCCAATCTTCCCAAGCAGATGCTCCGGAATTCCGCTGAGGTCATGGGTAAGCCAAAACTCCTTATGATTTTTCAACACCGTTATCGCGTCTATGAAATCGGTTAATTTTAATGCGATAAGCTCACCGATTTTTGTCAGCGCATAATTTCTATTCTCATCTTGAAAAACGCAGGTATCCTTTTCAAGGTCTCTTAAAGCATGTATAGCTGTTGTAGAGCTTACTCCCAGCGTATCTCGTATCGCGCTGAGCGGTTTCTTACCTTTCTCCAAATAAATAAGGATATCCCTCCGCAGAGCAGAGCACGTGGCGAGGCGAAGGGTATCTTGAGTATTTTTTCTCTTACTTGCCGTCACCATTGCATCGTTTCCCTTCTGTTCATTACCTCCCTAGATACTATTTTTTAATTTTTCGATTATATAGTTAAAGAAAGATAATATTGCTCAAATTTAGCAACATGGGGCGCATAACAAGTTGTAGTAGACGATGGGGTTGCATGCGATTGGAGAAATGCCTGATCTCTACGGGATATAAGGTCGTGGGGCATCTTTGGGGGAAAGCGTTACGCAATAACTTCTCCCATCAAATACGTGCTCTTTGCCTCCCGTATCCGCACCGTATACGTGGCACCGAGTGGCAAATCATTATAAACGGGGCTCCGCCCCGTTGACCCCGAAATCGCGGGCTCTGCCCGCGTTCCCGCGAGCCTGAAAGGCTCAGTAAGGGTTTTTAGTACGATCATCCGATACGCCGGGTCCCTTCCTATTACGCCTCCTTTCTTCCCCTTCTCCGTTATTAAAACAGGGAGTTCCTTTCCTTCCAACTCGTTATTCTTCTCGAGAACAATCGTGCGATAAAGCGAAGAGAAGATTCTCGACCTCCTTTTCTTCTCCCGCTCCAGCAAGTCCTTTAAATTCGATGCTTCCGTCCCCGGTCGTGGAGAAAACCTCGTTATATTCACTTTTTCCGGTTTTACTTCATCCAACAGGTTCAAAGAGGAGAAGAAATCCTCTTCCGTCTCGGTTGGAAATCCAATGATGAAATCCGTGCAGAGTGTGCTGTATTCGAATCGCTTTCGTATGCTTTTTACTAGCTCAACGAAATCATCAGCTTTATAATCCCTTCTCATATCTCTCAGCACCTTATCAGAGCCAGATTGCACGGGCACGTGAAAGAATTTGAAGATCTTCTTGGAGTCGAATGCCTCAAGGAGTTCATCTAAGATCCGAATCACGGTAAATGGGTTCATCATGCCCACTCGTATTCTAAAATCACCCTCCAGAGAGGTCACCATGTCTAACAACTCGGGGAGCTTTAAGGTACCTAACTTCTCCCAGCCATAGGCACTACAGTCCTGTGCAGTAATTCTTATTTCCTTCGCACCTCGTTCCACCACACTTTTAACCGCTTCGCATATCTTTTCGGGCTTGTAGCTTCTCATATCGCCCTTCGCTTGTCTCACGATGCAATACGAACATTCCCCTACGCAGCCTACTGCTATCGGAATGATACCAACCACACCGTCAACATCAAGCCCTTGATCCTCACTATACCTATCACCGATATCTCGTGGTGTTAGCAGTGTCACATCTTCGCCTAAAATACTCTTCACCAATCCAGGCTGTGCTGCCGCCATACAACCTGCTACAACCACCTCTTTACTCTCGTCCTTCAACTCCTTCAGCCTCTTTATCACATTTAATTCCGTCCTTTTCGTTACCGTGCACGTATTCACGATAACAACATCGGCTTTACTTTCCTCTACGAGCTCGTGCCCATTATTCCTTAGGATAGCGCGCATCTTCATCGTGTCACCCACATTGGCAGTGCAGCCGAACGTTTCGAAGTAAAATTTTTTGGGCTTTATGTATGTGTTTACTAAAGGCATCTCTCTTTCCTTTCCTTTCCTTTCCTTTCCTTTCCTTTCCTTTCCTTTTACATTTACAAAGAGAAATAAATTTAAGAGAAGTTAGATAAATTCTCTTTGAAAGAGGGGGATGAGATAAAAAGAATGAACCAAACGTCGAAGAGAAAGATAGAGCAACTCCGGATTTGTGCGGAAAAGGAAGTGGAAGTGAGAGAGAATTGCTTTACCGACGTTAAGCTTGTCCATGTTGCGTTACCTGAAGTGGATAAAGAGGAGATAGATTTGAAGACGGAGTTTTTAGGCTTTTCCTTTAACTATCCCATAATTATAGCCTCGATGACGGGCGGTCATCCGGAGACCAAGAGAATAAATGAAGTTCTTGCGGAAGCTGCTGCAGCTCTTGGCGTGGGTATGGGCGTGGGCTCTCAGAGAGCGGCACTGGAAGGCGAGGAGCACGAGGACTCGTTCCGCGTGGTTCGTGATGTTGCGCCTGATTCGTTTATTTACGCGAACTTAGGTGCTCCCCAGGTGAAGGAGTATGGGATAGAAGGAGTTGAACGGGTTATAGAGATGATCGATGCAGATGCACTTGCAATACACCTCAACTTTTTACAGGAAGCTGTTCAGCCCGAAGGTAACATAGATGCAAGGGGTTGCCTTACCGCGATAAAAGAGGTATGCAAGGCGATAAAAAAGCCGGTCATTGTAAAGGAGACAGGGGCCGGGATAAGTTACGCGGTGGCGAAGAGGTTACACGATGCAGGAGTATCAGCAATAGATGTCGGGGGCCTGGGAGGAACAAGTTTAGCCGCAGCGGAGATATACCGGGCGAAAGCGGAAGGAGATGAACTGAGTGAACATTTAGGGACCCTTTTTGGATGGGACTGGGGCATCACCACGGTTGAGAGCATAGTGGAGTGCAGTGCAATTCCTTTTCCCATTCCGGTAATCGCCACTGGTGGAATACGAAATGGGATTGATGTTGCAAAAAGCATGGCTTTAGGTGCTGATCTCTGTAGTGCAGCGTTACCATTCCTTAAACTCGTGATGGAAAGTGTACGTGCGGATAACGTGATAAAAAGGATACAAGAAATGGGAGAGGAACTAACGGTTGCCATGTTCCTAACAGGCTGTAAGACCACGATGGACCTGAAGGAAGCAGAGGTGGTAATAACCGGTAAGGCCCGGGAGATAATGGAACAGCGAGGCTTTTTCGATCGGGTGAAGAGGAGAAAGAGACTGGCATCGTAGCGGTGATAGTGTTATATTATAGTCTCACATAGTCTCTGTATTTACTTTCTTCCTGTTATTTCCACGCCTTTGAAACCAAGTTACGTGCTCTTTTGAATCACATCTACTGCTACCACACGCTCGCCATCATTTACATGCATCAGCCTCACACCCTGCGTATTTCTCCCTTTCATGGGAATACTTCGGGCAGAAATTCGTGTCACCATCCCGTTAGAAGTGGTAACCATCAACTCATCGTCATTCTTTACTTGCTTTATACATACCACGTTCCCATTTCTTTCCATAACTCTCATACTAATCACACCTTTACCACCCCGATGTGTTTCTCGGTACGCATTCAACCTCGTTCTTTTACCATACCCTTTCTCGGTTATCGTAACGACCTTTGAAGAACTCAAACTCAAATTAACGGCATCAATACTCGCTATCTCATCGTCCCTTTCCAACCTCATCCCCCTTACTCCTGATGCATATCTGCCCATCTCCCGCAGTTCCTCTTCCTGGAACAAGATTGCCTTTCCATTCTTAGAGCTTATGATTATACCATTCCGCTCTCCACCCAGGTGGGCGTGTACGGGCTCAATCAACGCCACATCAGCTAACGAATCGCCCTTGATACGATCAATCCTAACGGCAACGATCCCCGTGGCGCGTATAGACCTCAGCTTAACAAGTGAGCTCCTTTTTACCACGCCTCGTTTGGTAGCGAAGACGATAAATGAATCCTCGGTTTTAGTTTCTATACCCTTATCTACCTCCTCAGGTATAGCGATAGCGGCTACGAATTTTTCCCTTTCTTCGGTCTCCGTTTGGCTTATGCTCAGTCCTGGGATGTTCAACAGGGGTTTCCCTTTTGTATGTCGGCTACTTGAAGGGATTTCGTAGGTCTTCACCTGGTATGCCCTGCCAGAATCGGTGAAGAGGATCAGACGTTCCCGTGTGGACGCGCGTATGAAATTGACGATCGCATCATCTTCTCTCTTCTCTATCACGGCAATTCCTTTTCCTCCCCGTCTTTGCTGCTTAAAAATGTTCGCCGGTAATCGCTTCACATAGTCACGCTGCGTAAAAAAGAGGATGACTTCTTCCTCCTCTATAAAATCGCGCTCGCTTAAAATCACCTCTTCCTCTATTTCGGTCCTTCTCGCATCGCCGTACTTATCCTTCAGCTCGATCAGTTCTTCTTTTATGATGCCACGTATTCGGGCTTCACTTGCCAGCACCTCTTTTAACCACGTTATCTTCGTCTCCAGCTCTGATCGCTCAGTTTCTATTTTGTCACGCTCTAAAGCACTCAATCGCGAGAGCCGCATCTCCAGTATCTCTTTCGCCTGCTCCTCGCTCAGCTCAAATTTCTCAATCAGAGCGGATTTTGCCGTTTTGCTATCGCTTGAAGCTTTTATAAGCCTTATCACCTCGTCTATATGCGCTATTGCAATGATTAAGCCCTCTACTATGTGCTTTCGCTTCTCAGCACGATCTAATTCATATTGCAGCCTTCTGATCGTTACTTCTCTCCTGTGCGTGATGTAACATTCGATCAACTCTTTGAGCGTTAATATCCGTGGTTCGCCATCCACCAGGGCGAGATTGATTACACCAAACGTGGTTTCCAATTGCGTGTGTTTATAAAGCTTGTTTAAAACAATCGAGGAATTAACTCCGGTTTTCAGTTCTATTACAATCCTCAATCCTTTGCGATCTGATTCATCTCTTAATCCCGTAATGCTGTCCACCTTGTATCTCCTGACGAACTCAGCTATCTCCTCTACCAGTTTGCTTTTGTTTACCTGGTATGGTATCTCGTTGACGATTATTCGCTCCCTCTTTGCCGTTCTTTCTATCTCCACCGTTGCTCTTAGCTTTAAGCTGCCCCTACCAGTTTCATACGCCTGTTTTATGCCGTCGTAGCCAGAAATGATTGCGCCTGTGGGGAAATCAGGAGCTCTTATTATCAGCATCAGCTCTCCAATACTCACGTTTGGCTCGTCTATCACTCTTATTATGCCATCCACCACTTCGGCTAAATTATGGGGGGGCATGTTAGTAGCCATACCAACAGCGATACCGGAAGAGCCGTTTATCAAGAGGTTAGGGAGCTTTGCGGGTAAAATCAGTGGCTCTTTGAGCGTGTTATCAAAGTTAGGACTCCATGCGACGGTATCTTTATCGAGATCAACCAGCAGTTCCTCGGCTATCTTTGATAGCCGCACTTCGGTGTATCGCATTGCAGCAGCAGCATCTCCGTCTATACTCCCGAAATTGCCCTGACCATCTATCAACGGGTACCGGTGAGCAAAATCCTGCGCCATTCTCACCATGGTATCGTAAACGGCAACGTCACCGTGGGGATGGTATTTCCCGAGAACATCTCCTACTATCCGCGCTGATTTCTTATGCGGTTTGTCATGGGGGACGCCGAGTTCATGCATTCCGTATAATATACGACGATGCACCGGTTTTAGCCCATCACGAGCGTCAGGAAGAGCTCTCCCCACAATTACGCTCATTGCGTAGTCTATGTACGAGCTCTTCATCTCGTCTTCAACGCTGACTTCTATCACACGCTCACGGTCATCGTCTCGCATCTCGTTTCTCTCATGCTCGTTTTCGTTCATAGCTATAGTTAGAATTATGGATTCGAAGGTAATAAAGGATGAGAGCGTCTCAAAACCCGCAGCCGGTAAACTTTTATAAGGGATAAAGGAGATACTAATTACTAAATATAAACCCTTACTGAGCCTTTCAGGCTCGCGGGAACGCGGGCAGAGCCCGCGATTTCGGGGTCAACGGGGCGAAGCCCCGTTAGAAAGGATTTGGAGGCTAAAAAATGGCCAAAACAATAGGTATAGATGTGGGAACGAGCAATTCGGCTGCGGCTGCGCTCATAGGTGGTAAGGCCACGATAATACCGAGTGCCGAAGGGACGAGCCTTGGCGGTAAAGCCTTCCCTTCCTATGTGGCATTTACAAAAGATGGCCAGAGGCTGGTTGGAGAACCTGCGAAAAGACAAGCGGTCTCCAATCCAGAAGGTACGATAACAGCGATTAAACGAAAGATGGGAACTGATTATAAAGTGAAGGTTCATGGCAGGGAGTACACGCCGCAGCAGATCACTGCCTTCATACTCCAGAAGATAAAAACCGATGCAGAAGCATTTTTGGGCGATAAAGTTGACAAGGCGGTCTTGACCGTACCGGCATACTTCAATGACAATCAGAGGACGGCGACAAAGGATGCGGGTAGAATTGCAGGCATGGAAGTGGTTAGAATAATTAATGAGCCAACCGCCGCAGCACTTGCTTATGGGATTGACAAAACAGAGAAAGATCAGAAGATCCTGGTATACGATTTTGGTGGTGGCACTCTTGACGTAACGATTATGGAGTTCAGTGAAGGCGTATTCGAGGTCATATCCACGAGTGGCGACACCCAATTGGGTGGCACCGATATGGATACCACAATCGTGAATTACGTGGCGGGGGAGTTCAAGAAGGAATCGGGAATAGATGTACGGAACGACAAGATGGCGTTGCAAAGGTTGAGAGAGGCAGGTGAAAAAGCGAAGATCGAACTCTCGAATGTGCTTGAGACTGACATCAATCTGCCATTCATTACGGCGGATGCCACGGGCCCGAAGCATCTGGTCATGAAGCTCACCCGAGCGAAACTGGAGGAACTCGTACGGCCGATCGTTGATAAATGTAAAGGCTCAATTGATCAGGCATTGAAAGATGCGAAACTCACTCCAGAGGAGATCACCAAGATCATATTCGTCGGCGGACCAACGAGGATGCCGATAGTCCAGAAATTTGTCGAGGATTACGTGGGTAGAAAAGGGGAGCGCGGTGTTGATCCGATGGAATGTGTGGCGATGGGTGCTGCAATACAAGCGGGCGTATTAACCGGAGAAGTGAAGGATGTGGTGCTTTTGGATGTCACGCCACTTTCCTTGGGCATTGAGACGTTAGGCGGCATATTTACCAAATTAATCGAACGGAATACCACGATTCCCACGAGGAAGGGTGAGATATTTTCGACTGCGGCAGATAGTCAGACGAGTGTTGAGATCAACGTTCTACAAGGTGAGCGCGAATTTGCACGAGATAACGTCAGTCTGGGGCGATTTCATCTGATGGGTATCCCGCCAGCGCCACGGGGCGTGCCTCAAATCGAGGTTACCTTCGATATCGATTCCAATGGCATCTTAAATGTCACCGCTAAGGATTTGGGAACGGGAAAGCAACAGGCGATCACGATCACAGCCTCGACAAAACTATCGCAAAGTGAGATCGATCGGATGATGGAGGATGCAAAGCGATTTGAAGAGGAGGATAAAAGGCGTCGCGAGATTGTTGAGACGAAGAACCAGGCTGAGAATCTTATATATACCACCGAAAGATCTCTCAGGGATTTGTCCGACAAGGTTACGAGCGACGAACGAACGAAGATCACTGCACTCATCGAACGACTAAGAGAGACGGTAAAGAGCGAGGATGTCCACAAAATGCGGGCTGAGATGGAAGAACTGACACGTGCATTCCACGACATCTCAATGCGCGCCTATCAACAAGCAGGAGCGCAGTATCAGCAACGAGAGGCTCCTAAGGAAGAAAAAGGACCCAGGGATGCGGAATACAAGGTGATGGATGAGGAGGAATAAAAAATAAACAAATCTAAATAAACAGATATACCAAAATCTACGAATAGCCACTAGCCATGTGAGTATACTCATGTGGGCATTGCTTATTCATCTACCTGGGGATTTTCTAAGAGATGCACTATTACCCGGAAGATAATCCAACCGAGACTGAAGTAGGGGTAGTATAATGCCAAAGAAAGATTATTACGAGGTACTTGGCGTTAGCAGAGAAGCTACCGAAGAAGAGATTAAAAAAGCATATCGAAGGCTGGCGAAGCAATACCATCCCGATGTGTATAAAGGTGACAAAAAAGAGGCGGAAGAGAGATTCAAGGAGATTTCAGAGGCATATGAAGTGTTAGTGGACCGGGATAAACGTGCGAAGTACGACCAAATTGGTGAACGGGTAGTGGATGAAGCTTTTGGCCCTGGAGGTTTCGACTGGACTCACTTCACGCATTATCGTGACGTTGAGGACATCTTTGGAAGCGCTATATTTGAAACCTTTTTTGGCTCTGCATCGAGTCCCGGCTTTTCGAGTCGAGGCGGAATATTTGATACCCTGTTTGGGACACAGGAGGGGATCGAAAGGCCGATTCGGGGGGCGGATCTTCGTTTACAATTAGATATTACGTTAGAGGATGCAGCTCGGGGTGTGGAGAAGATGATCGAAGTTCCGATGGCCCGAGTATGTAAGGCGTGTGGCGGTTCAGGAACTCGTTCTGGGAAATCGAGTGAGTGTCCCTCGTGCAAGGGTGCTGGTCAGATAAGAGCAGTGCAAACCAGGGGGAGTACCCGTGTGATAACAGCTACGGTTTGTCCTGAGTGTAAGGGCACTGGAAGAGCCACTTACGACCTCTGCAGCCTCTGCGGCGGAACAGGCAGGGTATCAAAGCGAACTAAGATAGCGCTTAAGCTTAAGAAAGGTGTTTATACTGGCTATGAGATAAAGATCCCCAAAGCGGGAAGACCTTCTGAGTCCAGGATTGGCGGAGAACCAGGTGACCTGTACGCGGTAGTAAACGTTTTACCACATCGGATCTTTGAGAGACGAGGAAATGACCTTTATATGAGAACGCCGGTAGGTTTCATGCAGGCAGCCTTAGGCGATGAGGTTACGGTCATGACGATAGACGGTAAGCAGGTGAAGGTAAAAATTCCAGCGGAAACGCAGACAAACAGCGAATTTCGTTTGCGGGGGCTGGGAATGCCCAGACTCGAGGGTGGTCAGGGAGACCTGTATGTGGAAGCGATCGTGCAAACGCCACGGAATCTGACGAAGAGACAGAAGGACCTGTTACGAGAGGCGTTAAGCGGTACGTAGAAGTATGGAAGAGAAAAGGGCAGAGAGAAAGAGAGCGAAATGGACTAAATTTTGCCCGAAGTGCGGTAAACAAACGGATATATTCTTTGATTCGGTCTGTGAGGACTGTTTCAGGGAAGGGATAACGTTACTTGAGCCTGGGAACTTAGAGATAAGCCTGGGTGTGTGCAAGCAGTGTGGCGGTTATTTTAAGGGTAGGGAGCAGACAAGCATAGAGGCAGTAGTTGAAGATTCAGTAAGGAAAGAACTCAGAAAGAAGTATGGTCTGGGCTGTGAAGTTGAGATAGCGGAATTAAGAAGAGAGATAGAAGAGGAAGAGCGCAGAGCACGTGTGGTTCTGGTTGTGAAAGCAGAGATAGAAGGATTGGAGCTCGAAGAAAGAGCTGAGGTAGCGGTTATTTTGAAGCGGGAGACCTGTGAACGCTGTAGCAGGATAGCAGGAGGATATTACGCCGGTATCGTGCAAGTAAGGGCGGAGGATCGAATTCCAGCGGATGACGAACTCGCCATAGCGGAAGAAATAGCGTATTCCTCCTTAGATGAAGCGGATTTTGTCTCTAAAGAACGGATGTTGAGAGAGGGGCTTGACATTTATGTCAGCAGTATAGAATGTGGTCGTAGGATTTCGAGGGGGATAGTGAAGCACTTGGGTGGCGGGTTTTCGGAGAGTCGGAAATTATATGGACGAAAAGAAGGCAAGGATATCTACCGTGTCTCGTTTTCGGTGAGGCTTCCAGGGTTTAAGGAAGGTGATTCAGTGGCACTAGATGATCGGGTGATTTCAGTGGAGAAGGTGATAGAAGGAAAGGGAATTAAGGGCGTGGATACAAAGACGGGTAAGCCTCTCTTCTTGAGTAAGAAAGAGATGATGAGGGCAAGGAGGATTTAAGTAAGTGGTATTGTATTGTTTCCTTGGCTCTGCTCATGACGTACAAAGCCCTGTAAGAGCTTATTTGATACTTATTGTTTCAGGTACTCTCGCAGCAGAACCGTTGCATACGAGCCTTTAGGCAGGGAAAACTGTACTGCCAGTTTAAATCGTCCGGGATTGAGTTCGTCTTCGTTAAGGTTATCATCGCTCAACTTCACCTTCACCGGCACCAAGACTGGTCTTCTCGTGCCTTTGGAACTTATTTCCGGCATCTTTTCGATAGAAAAAGTGCTTAATTCTACCGCTTCATCCCCAAGAACCTGCCTTTCTATCTCTCCTTGCACACCATCTGCAAACTCAGTTTCAGAGCCAACGAGAGGAGCAGTGACAAAAGCCCTTCCCCGCTTTATCAGCCGGTTTATGCCCTCTATTTTAGCTTCGGTGACGTTCTCCACCTTATCCGGGTCCGCAATTCCAAGATCAGTGTGAAAACAGACCACATCACCCACTACCGCTTCGTTAAAGGGTACGTTTCGTTTCATCCGGTGACTTAAAAGGAGATTGAAGAGATACGCTTGATACGCATGAACGAAGAGTTTTTGTAAGTTCTTTGGGAGGACAGAAAAAGCAGAAATGAAATTTGCTTCACCTTCACTACCGCTTTTTACCAGCTCATTCAGCATCGCTCGTTCGTATCGTAAGAACAATGGCATTCGTTTCAAGCACTCTTTGAGTTCACCATTCCTGCATACCATCCGCGCCTGTTTCGCCTCCTCGCTTTCCTCTGGGAAGATATCGGAGATGTAAGACATCACCGCTTCTTGTAGTTCACCGTTTATCAGGTGTTTTCCCACGATATGCGTTATCGGGCGGCTGATGCCAAACCGCTGAACGCCGAAGAAATTGGGTATTCCGCCCGTATTCTCTATTTCTTTTGTTATCAACTCGATTTTTTCCATTATCTCGTCTTTATTCCCTTCTATGCCACGAATAACAATCTCAAACTCGTTTCCATAAAGGTCGCCCAAGGAAACGGCTTTGTTCGATCGTCCGATTATTTTAAAGGAGACATCAGCGATTTTTACTCGGTTTAGCTCGTCTTCATCGGTATCCCAGATACTAATGCGCTGCGTTGTCAGGGCGAATTTGTCCTTGGTGCCGGCGAACCCAATCCTGTTCCTGCTCACGCGCAGCCTCCGTGAGATTTCTCTTATTACGGTATGAGTATCCCAGTTCTCCTTCGTCAGTTCTGCGATTAAATATCTCCCCTCTAACGGGGCTTCGCCCCGTTGGCCCCGCAAGCCCTGTAAGGGCTTTGTAATCTCACGCACGATGAAGTCAGTGGGTATTGTTTTTATCGTTCCACCTATTCCGTCGGGGTGCGTTGCGTAAAACCAGATCCCTATCCGTTTTTCGTACTCCGGGCTCTCTTTTAGTTCCATTCCTGTCGATCCTCACCGATTATTCAGGATTGTTTTTACGTGAATTTCAGTGACCATGTTATTCGCCTGCTACTGGATTTATTGGAAAGAATTTCATAAATAACGAGGTAGCACGAACTACCGGACGAGACCAAACACGCTATTAGGTAAAGTGCTGCTCCCCACCTCGTCACTTCAAGATCGTATCATTGTCAGAATCATCTTGAATCTCTTCACTGCTCTCAGAGCATGGGGTTGATTGGCGGGCATTATAACCATCTCACCTTCCTTCAAGCGAAGAGGTTTGCCCGAGATAACAATTTCTGCTTCACCCTCAAGAAGATAAACCAGGGCATCAAATGGCGCTGTATGTTCACTCAATCCTTGCCCCTCATCAAACGCGAAAAAGGTTACTGTTCCTGTCTTTTTCTCAATTATCGTTCGACTCACCACAGACTCCTCTTGATAATCCGCCAAATCAATTAATCTTATCGCGTGCGCTACAAGTTTCTCCATGCCTTTCCGTTCCTTATTACGCTCCACCCTTTTCACCTCCCTTGTTCTCTCAAGCAATTTTGTTTATCCTTGGTAGTGGGTATATCCTCCAATAGTGATATCATCGCCTTGGTACAAGATAATCATTCTTGACCCTTGTATTGTAGGTACGATGATTGGTAAGGATAACGTTTAAAGTAAGGTTAAGCTTCTCTCAGAGCCGCTTCGGGGTTCAGGGTTAGCGGGTTTTCCAAAGGGCTAAGCACCCAAACTCAAAATAAAGATAAATAAAAGACTTAAAGTGAGAATAAGGAGAATTAAATCTTGATAGCTCTCTTTTAACCTTTTATCTCGCCGTGACTTTTCACAGCCGTGACGTGCGATTTTTTGATTAATTCTCATTGTTTCTTCTCTGTAGTAGTATAGATAGGTAGGAATGCTTATTAAATTAAACTTTTGAGCCGCTTATAAGTACGTGAGCTTATTATTTCATCCCTCTCAAAGCTCCTTTCACATCCGCTTCGGGGGTTCAGAGTGCCTTTTACCGCGATAGCGGCCTCACAAAAGGTAAGCGAGGGGACACTGAGAAGGAGGATGAAGGAAGAAGGTATTTCCACTTATGCTCAGAATAATTACTTCCCTTTTCGATGCGATCTAAGTAAATTGCGATAATATCCCTCAGACCATGGTCTTCGGTGAGAAAATATTTTACTTACAAATCTCACATCTTCTACTGAGTAAAACGCATTGGGATTGTATCGTTTGATAAGTTCTATGATATTTGGAAGATCATGACGATCTATGATAACATAAATGATCTTTACGGGTCCTTCAATGCCTTCAGCATCGGTACTCGTGACTCCATAACCTTCAGATTTAAGAACCTCTACTAATTTTGATGCCCCCTTCCTGGTAATAATTCGAATAATCTCTGTTCCTATTAACAATTTATTGTCAAGGTAAATGCCAACAAAAGTTCCCAGAGCGAAACCACCCGCATAGGCAACATAATAAACAATATTGGCAAAATGTTGAAAGATTTGTCCGATTGCAAGCAGCCAAACCATTATCTCAAAAAAACCGACTATCGGGGCAAGATATTTAAAGCCTTTAGAAATAAAGATCACACGAATTGTGCCAAGGCTAACATCTAAAACTCGCGCGACAAATATAAACAGTGGTAGGAGAACCAATGCATATATCTCTGAATTGAAGAGGGATAGGTACGCCATAGTTAGTATCATCTCGAATTAATTCATCGTCTCCTCTTTTAAAAGTTCGCCTTAGACCTTAGACTTTAACATGAGACACCTAAGATATGAGGAATGGAGAGCAAACTTCTCTCAGAGCCGCTTCGGGATTCGGGGTGCGTTTTTGGAGGAACCGTTTTTGAATAGACCTACACCGCCTTTTTTAGTAACCCCGCTATATACCGCCGTACCCAGGAGAATGCCACTGATGCACCAATAATATTCGCTAGAACCAACCCCCACCAGACTCCCACGAGCCCCCAATCAAAGATGAAAGCGAAGAGGGCTGCGAGCAATGAGGTGAGGATGATCGTCCGTAAAAGGGTAACGAGCAGCGCATTCATCCCTTTTCCCGTTCCTTGAAAGACCGAAGAAGAGAGCATACCAAACGGTATAGCAGGATAGAAGAGACAAATTATCCTGAGAAAGAGTGTCAGATCAGGTGCTATGTGCGCCGCCGCCTCCGCTTGGGTAAACACCGCGGCTATCTGATGGGCGAAAATGAAGGTTGCTCCAGCTAATGCGGTCTCTATAACGAGGCCTATTTTTAGTGCATATAGATGGAGAACACTGATCTTCCCAAAGGAGCGTGCACCAAATGCAGCACCACTTACCGGGACAACGGCGGTAGCGATACCCATTGTTGGCAGGACCGCCATACTCGCCACCCGCCATCCGGTAGAATAGACAGCGACTCCATCAGTCCCGCCTGCCATAACGACGATGACCGTCAGTATCAACATGGTGATCGACATGGAGAGCTGCATCACTGAAGATGGTAGGCCAACGCCCAATATATCCTTAACTATCTCCTTATCGCCTCTGAAATCCCTGAAAGTGAATGAGACATAGGTATCTCTCTTAAAGAGCAGCCAGTTTACCATGACAAGGGAGGTGATGCCCAGGGATAATATGGTCGCCCATGCCGCACCTGCAATGCCCATACCGAGTGTGTAGATAAAAAGTGGGTCTAATATGATATTGAGACCGGCACCCAGAGCCATGGCATACATAGCTCGTCGGGCATCGCCCTCACCCCGCAAGATCGCAGTGCCAACATTCGTGAAGAATAAAAAAATACTGCCGGCAAAGATCACCTGGCCATACGCTACGGCCATATCTACAATCTTACCCGCACCTATCACCAAGAAGAGGTCTTCCGAAAAAGCAACAAGTGGTAGGGTGTAAGCTATCGCAAGTAGTATCATAATAATGAGTGTATGAACCGCTACGTTGTCTGCGCCCATCTTATCTCGGGCACCAATTCTTCGAGATAATGCCGAGCCAGTTCCTACACCCAATCCATTGGAGAGTGCCATTGCCAGAAAGAAGAAGGGAAAGACGAAACCAATGCCCGCAAGTGCATCAGCACCAAGACCAGAAACCCAAAACGCATCAACGAGATTATAGATTGTCTGCATCGACATAGCCGCGATCATTGGTACGGAAAGTTCAATAATAGCCTTTTTGGGATCACCCAGCAAGGTCTTCACGCCTTGCGTTTCCCCCTTCGGAGTTAACTCTGCAGACATGACTTCTTCAGTTCGGCTAGCAGGCATGCACGTATCCTCCTGAGTACCTTTTTTTCAACCATTCTCTACATTCCTCTTTGGTATCGAATAATATAGCAGGCAGGGGTGCTGGCGTTACTTATTCCTTTATACGCTTTCCCCTCAAATTTTAAGGTAATTAATAGTGCATTGCAAATCTCTCCTGCCTCTCTCGCCTTCTAAGCTTCTTCCAGAGCCGTCTTCGTGTTTCGGGTCTGCTTATTACTAATTTACTCCTATAGCCACACGTCCACCTTTTAAGGAAGAACTCTACCGAAAGCTTAGATGTCGAAAAAATTATGACAAAATCGAAAGATTTATTATAAAGGACATGTATCGTTATATGGGAGGCGAGTCAAATAAATGGTGGAAATTAAATCAAATCAATAATCTCTTCCTTCACGTACTGTATGAATTCATCCTTCGTCGCCTTGCTGAAGATCGTTACCACGCCGTTTCTCGTTACGCCTACCACCGAGCCATACCGTTTCGACTTCAGCACGATGTACCATATCTTCCCGTGCTTCAAATGCTCCACATACATCGAGGTATCACCCAGAGCAGAGCCATAAAGAGAGAGCTTCTTGATATTCGGGAGGTCAACATCGTCGAAGAAGATGATCTTTGTATCCTCGAAGTTATCCTCGTGGAAACGCTTGAATCGTTCGGGCTCGATCCTCACTTCTACTATCCTCCCGGTTGTTATGAAGAGAATCTTACTCAATTGATTTGCGAGATTATTTGCCCTCGCTTTCTTCTCCAGAATGGTGAGTACCGTCCGCCCTTTCTGCTCTCCTTTTGCTTGCGTGACAAAGAAGAAAGGCGCCTCAGACGTGGTCGGGATGTGTACGCGCTCACCATGGTGATAGACATCCAGAAGTTGGTCCTGAATGAACGTGCCATACAGGGAATCACCGACTAAGCGTAAGTCCTTTATCTCGGTTATCAAACTGATGTCTTTGTCATTCTCTTTCAATCTCTCCTCAGATTTAACCCCTTTCAGCTTTGAGGCTATGGTATGCAAGTCAACATCAATATCCTCTCCAACCCGGAATATCTTCCCTGCTAAGACCATTTTACGTTCTATACTATGATAGGGTGATGAGATTAAAATACCATTCGAGCTTTGGCTTATTTATAAATGGTGGAAATGTACTTCCGCTCTGTGGCCTCTGCCCATCACGGGCTCCGCCCGTGCCCCCGCAAGCCCAGGAGAGGCTTACCCGCAAGCCCTGTAAGGGCTTACCATGAGTAATATTCGGTTACCGCGACCAGCTCTCCTTCTGCTACTCCTTCCTTATTCTCCGGGATTACGACAAAGCCGTCCGACTTGGTCATGCTGGATAAGATGCCCGAGCCGCTTACCCGTATCGGCTCTGCAAAATACCCCTGCTCGGTGCGAAGCACCTTCACACGCACGAAATCGGTTCTCCCAACTGCCGAAGGGATTTTCTTGCTCGCCCGAGCAAAGATTTTCCTTTGCTCTTCTGTCACACCGTGCATCGCATACAAAAAGGGGCGAACGAGCAGTTCAAACGCAGCTATCGTCGCCACAGGATAACCGGGGAGAACGAATATCGGCTTGGTGTTGATGATGCCGAAACCGGTTGGTTCCCCGGGTCGAATCGCGACGCCATGGAATATAAGCTCCCCTAAATCCTCGACTGCATCACCCAGGAAATCTCTGGTACCTACCGAACTCCCACCACTCACTAATAACCCCTCACACCCTCGTTCTAACGACGAACGGAGTGCGTCCTTTATCTCGTCGTAATTGTCACGTACTATGCCGATTCTATACGGATTTGCGATCTTTTGCGTTAATGCTGCAAGGGTATAACTATTCGAATCTGCGATCTTCTGTTTCCTTTGCCACTGGTCGTGCTCGGCCGACTGCAACGCAGGGTCTATCAGCTCGTCGCCCGTGGCGATTATGCCGAGCTTTGCCCTCTTATACACCCTTATCGTTCTTGTAAAAAGAGATGCGAGCATGCCGAGATCATGAGCTCGCAGTATCTTCCCGGCCTTTAAGATCGCTTCGCCCTTCTTCACATCCTCACCCTGAAAAGAGACGTTTTTACCCGGTGTAACGGGCTTGAAAATCTCCACGGTATCGCCTCTTTCCCTCGTATATTCGAGCATAACAACCGCGTTGCTGCCTTGTGGCAGCGGCATCCCGGTTGCTATCGGCACGCAATCACCCTCCGCAAGTTCTGCGCGGTTTTCTTCTCCTCCCCCACTCTTCTTTCTCTTCAAAAGCACGGGATTTTGCGGAGATGCGCCAAAAGAGTCCTCGCCTCGAATCGCATACCCATCCATCGCAGCCCGGTCAAAAGGGGGGCTGTCGATGGGCGAAAGAATATCTTCTGCTAAAACCCTGGTCAATGCATCCTCAAATCGGATTTCCTCGAGTTCTGTCCTCTCTGCATGCGGTAACACCGTCTTTAATGCCTCTTCCCATGAGATAAGCGTACGAAAAAGCTTCATTTTTTATTCACCTTCCTCCAATCTATTCCTCCCTCGCAAATACACCGTTGTTATGCCCGCTTGTGACAATTTCGTCCTCAAGTTCTCATCGTTGGTAAGAACCGCCGCCTTTCTCTTCAACGCTAATGCGGTAATTATCTCGTCAGTGTCCTTCTCTTCTTCCTCACCCGCTGCTTCCTCTATTGAGATCCTGGATCGTATCGTCACGCGTTCATCGCGCTGCGCGGCAGCAGGTGTATACCGTTGTAGTAACGAATAACCCACATTTGCCGCTCTTTTCTCTTTACCCTTCAAGCCCGGTCTTTTTCTGAGCTTATCCAGCTCCTTCAAGACCACCCTCGGCACGATTATATGCAGATATCCCAGTCTCTCCAGCTCGTCAAAGATATCAACGCCAAATTCACCGGGTATAAGTAGTGCATTGGTGTCCACTATCACCTCCTTTCTTAACGCATTTCCTTTACCCGTTCCTGATTTAGTTCCGCGTATCTCTTCTTTAACCATGTGACCATTCATCATCGCGTGCTAACAGTGCAAAATGAAGATTGAAGAGTGCAAATTGCAAAGTCATTTTCTATTTTGCATTTTTCAATTTGCATTCTGCATTTTGCATTGAACCATTGCGCTTAACATCTTATTACCGCCTCTTAAACCGCTTCTCTATCTCCTCCTTACTCAACCGTATCATCGTCGGTCTCCCATGCGGGCACGTATAGGGTATCTTTGTGCTCTTCAACTGTGCCACGAGCTCGCGCATATACTCATAAGACAGCTTCTCTCCAGCCTTTATACTCGCTTTGCACGCCGCGGTGCTGAACAATACCTTTATCCGCTCCTCTTTTTTTCCACTCTCCTCCACCAACCGCATTATTACGTCGGTTAGCTCATCTTCCCCCAACATACCATGAAAAACGACTGGTATCGCCCGTATAACATAACTATCATCGCCAAGCCGCTCTATATCAAATCCCATCTCTCTGAGCACCTTCTCGTTCTCCCTCAGGACATAGAGTTGATGTGGACTGAGTTCAGGCATGTGTGGTCTTAAAAGCGTTTGTTTATCTATTCGCCCCCCATATTTCCCCATCAACCGCTCAAAATTTATTCGTTCAGCCGCAGCGTGCTGGTCTATCACGATCACATCCTCCTCCTCACTCAGTGCTATGATATAACTATCGAGGACCTGGTAGAGAGGAGCAGACCGTATGGTTAAACTGCCTTCTCCCTTCTCTTTGACCTCTTCTTCCTTTAGCTCTTCTTGAAAGGAAGTTTGAACACTTATAGCTGCTTTCTTCTCTCTCGGGAGGCCTAAGAAGTCAACAGCAGCGGCTATCCCTTTTTCACGGTGGACGACCACCTCAGGGATTAAATCTGCATGGCGTAACGCCGTGAAGACGGCGTTAGCGATGAGTTGAAAGATGTCGTCAGCGTCGTAAAAGCGTATTTCATGCTTCTTTGGATGGATATTCACGTTTATTTCGCTCGGGTCAATGGAAAGAGCAATAACCGCGAAAGGGTAGGCATGCTTTGGTAACAAAGACGAATAACCTCGCTTTATCGCTTTCTCCATAACCTCACTCCTCACAAACCTTCTGTTCACATACGTGAAGAGGTGTTTTTTGGTGCCGTACGATACCGAGGGTCTGGAGATATAGCCACTGATCGTGGCATGAGGAGGGGGAGCATTCTGCGCTTTCAGTTCGATAAGCTCTTTCGCAACGCTACTTCCATACGCATTGACAATGGCATCCAACATTTTTCCACGGCCTACCGTGCTTATTATAGGGGTTTCCTCGTGAATGAGCTCGAATTTTATCTCCGGATAGATTACCGCATAATGTATACACACCTCCACAATGTGCCGTAGTTCAGTGGCTTTCGATTTTATGGTGCCTATCCTCGCGGGGAGGTTGTAAAACAGGCTTTTTACTTCTATCGTGGTGCCGACCACCCGGGTTATCCTTCTCCGTTCTTTGAGCACTCCTCCCTCGATCTTCAGATGCGTGCCAAAATCTTCGCGCTCATGCCTTGTGCTCATCGCTATTCGTGACACCGCGGCAATGCTCGGTAATGCTTCACCACGGAATCCAAGCGTTTGTAGGACTGCCAGGTCCTCTATTCCCCTTATTTTACTGGTTGCGTGCTTCTCAAATGCACGCTCTGCATCATCATCGCTTATACCACTTCCGTCATCCGTTATCCTAATATAATCCCGCCCACCATTACCAACCTCGACAACCACATGGCGGCTTCCTGCATCTATCGAATTCTCTATCAATTCCTTAACCACCGATGCAGGTCTGTCGATGACCTCTCCAGCGGCAATCTTTCCTATTGTCTGCTCTTCTAAGACGAATATCTGCCTCATAAAGCTTTACTTTCATAAAAGAACCTGTGCTAACTTAAAAGGGTCAGTGGAAATAACCGACGCGGCATACAGTTCCAAAGCACCGATATCCGAGTTCCTATCCTCCAAAGAACCTCGATCCAGAAGCCTGACAATATGATACGCTCCCAGCGGAAAGATAGCAAGATTGAACGATTGCACACCCATTTGTAAATAAGAGCTCAATAATGTAGAAATGGTGTCTGCCATTTCATCGCTCTTCGTCGCTCGACTGATGACAAAAATCTCTTTCTCTTTTATCGGCGTCAAATAAACTAAAATTCGTTCTCCTTTATTCTCACTCGCAAGCCCTAAACTCTTATGAACCCGGTATAAATCATCAAAATACGATGCATTAAATGCTCTTTGATACTCTGCGGCGACTTTTTCTAACACTTCCAATTTCCCATACCGCTCCTCAGTAGCGGTTACTTGCATATGACCATGGATAATCGAAGCAGCACTTCTCCAGAGACAATTCCATAAGAAGAACTTGTGCAACGTTCCTCCCCGGGACCCAGAGGCCTCCTCAAACCAGTGCTCTGCGGTCCTTAAATAGTCCGCTATCCCTTCCCTTTGTATCTCTAGCGGATTATGTTCAGTGAAGATGATTAAGCTATGGTAAGAAGCATACTTGGCTATGTTGCCCGCCGTAATAGAATAATCCCCTTTTATCCTGCCAAACGTATCTGCAGGGGTGTGCGTTTCGGGGTTACAAAAGGTACAATTCTTCCTCTCTTTAAGCTCTGCTAATTCAATCACCGATTTCGATTCGATAGGTCTATCAAGCCTTAACTCGTTAAACAAGCTCTGCTCTCCCGTAAATTTGTTCTTGACGGATACTATTCGCTGATGTTCGACTCGCTCAAGAGAGCCAAACCGCCCTTTCACCCACTCTTCCATCTCCTTGGGAATCGCCAGGCTGCTCGTGGAGATGTCAAACGAATAAAAGCGGGTAAACAACTCTCTGCTCTCTTCTGCGAGCTGGTTAACCATTTTGTCAAGCTCAGTTATTTTTGCGATCATCTCTTTAAGCAACGAAATATTATTAAATTTCCCAATTAGATTATATTATATAATTAAAAGGGGTACCATGAGAATTGGATTTTTCGTGTGGGAATATCCGCCGAGGATTGTTGGTGGCTTGGGAACGTATGCAGAGAATATATGCCCTGAAATGGTGAAGCTGGGGCATGACGTCTCGGTATTTACCCTGAACGATGGGACGTTAAAGACAAGGGAGACGTTGAAAGGCATTGATGTTAACAGACCGATGCTTGTGGAAGGGGGCAGCATACTACCGCTCTGCATGACCGAAGACCTGAGAAGATGGGGTACCGGAATAAAATTCTTCAACGATGTGCTTATCTACAACATCCTCAGTGCGACTAAATTTGTTAACGAACTGGTAAGAAAAGAGGGATATACCTTTGATATAATCTGCGCACATGACTGGCTGAGTGCGATGGCGGGGATAATGGCAAAGCGGGAGACGGGTCTACCCTTCGTCTTCCATATCCATTCGACCGAATGGGGTCGTGCACTCAATGGTGGCTCAGAGACGGTTATGCATATTGAAAAGACCTCAGGTGAGGTAGCTGACGGGATCATAACGGTAAGCTATCCGATGCAAGAAGACCTTATAAGGCACGGCTTCGACCCCGATAAAGTAAAAGTCTGCTGGAATGGCATTAACGTGGAAAAATATAATCCCAACAAGCTCTCAAAAGAGGATCGTGCGGGCTTGAGGAGCAGATATGGGATTAGTTCAGAAGAACGGATGATACTCTT
>JACUTR010000036.1 GCA_014859735.1 Candidatus Methanophagales archaeon
GATAAGAAAAGAGTAATGGAAGAATGCATACCATACCTTATAAATATAGTAGAAGAGTAGAGTGGAGTGGAGTAGATTAGAGTGATTTAAAACCGTGCGCGGATCGAAAAGTTTATATACCTCCTTATTCGTAAGAAGATACGCGCCCGTACCGTAAATGGTGCCATCCGCCCGGCCCTGAAGACATGACATTTGACGAGATCGTGCTGATAGAGGTATCAAATGAAGTATGCAATAAAGTAGGTGGGATACACGGCGTAATCGCTTCGAAGGCAGACTTGATGATGCAAAAATTCCCGAACTACCTGACAGTCGGGCTTTACAACCCTTCGACGTCGCCACATGAGTTCCTACCCAGGACCCCACCTCTCGAGATGGAGAACGTGTTCAGAACGCTGTTAAATGAGGGTATTCAGGCTTATTACGGGAGCTGGAAGGGAGGAAGAGGCGCGCCCTGCATTTTGTTAGATACCCATGAGTACATGAACCGAATATCGGCTAAAAGCTACACCAAAACTATCCTGGGTGTGTCTTCTGATGATCAGGATGGCACCCACCCGATCTATCATCTTATCAAAAGAAGAAACTGGGAGCGTTTCAGGATTGATAGCTACACTACTGATTACTTTTATAACGAAGCGATTACATGGTCTGAAGCGGCTGGCTATCTGATCGAGTTGTTATTGAAATCACCACGGTATAAGGATAAAAAGGTGGTAGTCATTGCGCATGAGTGGCTATCTGCGGGTGTCATATTCAGGAAAAAGGTCTTTGATCTGCCCTATCACACCCTCTTCGTTACTCATGCAACGTCGCATGGAAGAGCAGACAGTGCGGCAGGCGTTAATGTTACCCTGAAGGTCCGAGATGGTTTGGCACAATGTCTTCGTGGAACGACCGTCAACGCTTACGAACGGGGCGTGCAGGCACCCCACTTCACGGAAATTGCAGCGGCTGGAAATAGCGACCTCTTCGCTTCAGTATCCCAATCAGTTGCACACGAAGCCACCTACTATCTCGGCAAAGCGCCCGATAGTATTCTGACAAACGGCATACTGATGCCCAAAAAGAACTTCAGTGATATTCTGAAAAACCACCGGGTGCATAAGAAGAGGATACGGGAATTTATGCAGGCGGTTCTCTCGCCCTACTATTGCGTCGAGGAGCAAGAGAGTTTGATTGTGATGACATCCGGGAGATACGAGTTTGTGAACAAGGGGTTTGACCTTTATATCAGAGCGTTAGCAACGGTGAACGACGAACTGCGAGGCGTTGAACCTGCTAAGCCGGTATATGCGTTCATGCTGGTGCCCTCCCGGACCAAAGGGCTGAATGAAAAGGTGTTGACGGCAAATACGCAGTATCACCGGCTGAGAAGCATACTTGAACCCGTTTCTGACTATCTCAAAGAGAGACTGACACAGGCAATCGCACAGAACGACCGGTCCATTCAGGATAAGAGCATAAATGAGCTGCTCAGCACGGATGTAACGGTGGAGGAGATCTTGAAGGACGCTTTCGAGATCCCTGAATCGTTAATAAAGGATGCTTTACCACCCATCGCGACGCATGACTATGATTATGAGAAAGACCCGATGATGGATCTGTGCTGGCAGTTAGGGCTGAGAAATCGGGAAGAGGATAACGTGAAAGTGATGATTGTCCCCTCGTATCTCAGCGCGAACCGGGGACCACTCTATTTGAGCTATCTGGACTTTGTGAACGGGTGTGATGCAGGCATATTTCCGAGCAGATACGAGCCGTTTGGGTTGACTCCCGTTGAAGCTGCGGCAAATGGGTGTATCGCAGTCACGAGTGACCTTTCGGGATTGGGCGAGGAGCTCAAATCGATGGGAAAAGGTGATGAGCGGGGCGGGATTTATGTGGTGCCGCTTATGAATAAGCGTGATGATGAGATTACCACTGCTTTGAGAGATTTCTTGATGCTTCTGAGAGCAATGCCGTATGAGGAACTTCTCGCATTGAAGAGGAAGGCGTATCAATTAGCCGGGAGATTCTCATGGCAGGAGAAGATCGGGAACTATGTCGCCGCGGTTGAAAAGGTGGTTTATAGTTGAGCTTTTGTATCGAATAGCGAGCCGGTAAGGCTGAAGATATCGTTTTCGTAGCGGTATATTATGGATGGGGCTGCGGGGCGGTATCGTTCAAAAGCGATGACGACGGCTTGTTAACTATCTTGTACGCCTCTGATAAGAGTATGAACACCAAAAAGAGCGAGATAAGCACGAAGAAGAGATATGATTGGGCTGACCAATAATCGCCAAAGGTCAAGAGCAATCCGAACTCGTCCACAATGAGTCCAAATCCAATGCCATAGAGAGCCGCGGAAACCTTGATTATACTGCGGCCGGAGCGAGTATGCCCGAGCCAACCGGCAAGAACAGTCAGCCCGATTCCATAGAAGAAGTGATGAATCCGATACCCCTTCAGCCATAACTCGAATGTGGGAGTACTCGGGAGGTCTAAAAGTATAACAAATGTTCGCGCGGCGATAAAAGAGATAATAAACGCTAAGAGGATGATAAACTGAATTTGAAGCTTCTTTGCATTGGGTTTGAAGTTATCGTTCCGCAGCAGAGAGAGTATCGACCTTAAGAGCCCGAGTAAAAGAAGTATGTAGCCGATGAATATGAGCGCGGTATCGTAGCCCAGGCGTAAGAGTATCGCGGCTTCAATCGCTTTGCCACGGGTAAATTTGTCCAGTATACCAAGAAAAACTACCGCATCGATCAAAGCCGCGGTTATAAGCCCGGAACCGCTGATGATGCTCACCTTTACGATCTTCGGTCGTGTCAGCAATGATAAAAAGTGCCGTAACTCGTGCATTCGGATCGCCTCTAACCTTATACGCCGTGATTTACTAACTATCTATGATACTAATTAATATGACTGAGATGAGTTAAGTTAAGAATCTTGCTCGCTAGACCTCCTTCCGCTTTACCAAATATTTGTAGATCTCAGTTGCTATCAATACCGTGCTTGAAACTGCCAGTATAGCGATCCAGTCCTTCATTCCGAGGAAGACGGTACCCAGATACGGCTGCATGAACGGCAGATAAATAACGCCGATCTGAAGGATTATCCCTATCCCAAGCCCGATCAGTAGATTCCTGTTCGAGAGCGGATTCATGCCAAAGAGCGATACGGTGAAGGACCTTGCATTCAGAGCATTGAACCACTGGAAGACCACAAGGGTGGTGAACACCACGGCTCTGGCAAGCTCAAGAGTGCTTGTAGCCCAATAGTAATAAAATAGGGATATTGAACCTGCACCCATCACAAGGGATGCCAACACTATTCTCGGTACCATCCAGGTGGTTATAAACGGCTCATCATACGGCGAAGGTCGCCGCTTCATTATCCCCTTCTCTTTTGGCTCGGTGATGAGCGGCATGACAATCACACCGTCTGTGACCATATTAATCCAGAGGATCTGGGCTGCTACAAGCGGCAGCGGCAGCCCGATTAGTAATGCAATGATAAGGGTTACTATCTCACCAAAATTTGTAGAGAGCAGAAAATAGATGGCTTTCTTGATATTGTCCTTGATCCCTCTCCCTTCTTCCACTCCTGCAACGATGCTCGCGAAATTGTCGTCAGCCAGCACCAGATGAGAGACGTCCTTTGCCGCATCAGTCCCTTTTATCCCCATTGCAATGCTGACATTCGAGTTCGCAAGTGCGGGCACGTCATTGACGCCATCGCCGGTCATTGCAACGATCTGCTTATTGGCCTTTAAGGCGTTCACTATTCGTAATTTCTGCTCGGGCAGTACGCGCGCAAAGACATTGGTATCCTTGATGCGCTCTTGCAACTCTTCATCTGACAATTTCTCAATATCTTGTATGGTAGCCGGGTTTCTCATGCCCACCTTCCGCGCTACGCCCATCGCTGTTGAGAGATGGTCACCGGTGATCATAATGGGTGTTATGCCCGCTTCGTAGCATTTTTTCATAGCACCGACCACCTCGTCTCTCGGAGGGTCCATCATGCCCACGATACCCGCCAGAATAAGCTTCCCCGTGAGCGATTCTATGCTGAGCACATTAATCTCTCTCTCAACCTCCTGATAGGCAAGAGCTATCACTCTCAACGCATTTTTTCCATATTCATGGGCAGTCTTCTCCAATACCGTTCTGTCCTCAGATGTAATCGCTCTAATCTCCCCCGCGGCAAGATAACCGCAGAGGGCAAGCACCTGTTCCAGCGCGCCTTTTACCATCACAACGTTCTTATCCCCGGCGCTGTGCAGGGTGACCATGAGCTTTGAGGCTGAATCGAACGGAATCTCGAAGATTCGGGGCACGGTGTTATTGAGTGAGTCCAGATCAATACCTGCCTTGTATGCCAGTACCACAAGCGCCCCTTCGGTCGGGTCTCCAAAGAGCCGCCAGGTCTCTCCTTCTTTGTAGAGCTTTGCGTTATTGCAGAGTCCCCCTATTTTTACCGCCTGAGTAAACGTCTCATCACCAGCGGGATCCAGCTCCTCCCCTTCTTTTATGACGGTGCCCTCAGGGACAAAGCCTACGCCGGTAATTTCATAGTCGTTAAAGCCGATGAAGGCGCGGGTAACGGTCATCTCGTTTCGGGTGAGGGTACCTGTCTTATCGGTACAGATCGCAGTTACTGACCCCAATGTCTCGATGGCCGCAAGCCGTCTTATAAGCACGTTCCTTTTCGCCATCCGGTACATGCCTATCGAAAGAACAACGGTCAAGGCGACCGGCAGACCTTCGGGTATCGCAGAGACCAGTTGGCTGAGCACCACTAAAAACAGTTCGTACAGCGGATACGCACGGATTAGACCTATTACCAGCGTAAAAACCATCACAAACACAACGGCTTTGATTATCCAGCGGCTGAAATGGGCCATCCTGCGCATGATCGGGATATCTTCCTCTGCCTCCTGAACCGTTCTGGCAATTTCACCCATCTGGGTATGCACGCCAGTAGCAACGACCACCGCCTCTCCATGACCCGCCACCACCTGCGTTCCTGAAAAAACCATGTTCTTCTGCTCAGTTACCTTCGCTTCCGGCTTTACCGGCGTAACATATTTTTCAGAAGCAACCGACTCGCCGGTGAGCACTGCTTCGTCTATTTTCAGATTGACACGCTCAATCACGCGTGCATCCGCCGGTATCCTATCGCCCGTCTCGATGATAATCACATCGCCCGGAACAACTTCTCGTGAAGGTATCTCTTCTCTTACCCCCTTTCTTTTTACTTTCACCACCGGTGAGGCGAGTTTTTTGAGCGAGGAGATCGCCCGCTCGGCTCTTCCCTCCTGGATCGAGCCGATGATCGCATTTGCCGTCAAAATCACCGCTATTATCACCGCATCGTCATATTCACGGAGTAAAAAAGCCACAACCGCGGCAACGATAAGCACATAGATTATCGGGCTCTTGAACTGCCGAAGGAACACGTGCAGATACGATTCTTTCTTCTTCTCCTCAAGTTCGTTGTAGCCATACTGGACAAGCCTCCCCGCTGCCTCATTATCGGTGAGCCCGCGGATACGCGTATCAAGTTTCTCGAATACGGTCTCTAAATCGTAGGAATGCCAGCTTCCTTTATGCATCTTCTCTCACCATAAATAACTCCTTGTCCTCTGCGAGGGGTGCAGTCGAGCTACCTACAATACAATAAGCATACATAACCGGTAAATTATAATAAATAACGAATTAATCATGGATGAGTCAACTGAAAGAACTGGATCCGTGCCCGAAAGAAGAGGTCGAGACCGGAAGGTTAACGGTCTAAAAGCGTACGTAGATACAAGGATATGAGAGAGAAATGGTCATCAAGCACCGGTTTTATCCTCGCGAGCATAGGCTCCGCAGTAGGGATAGGCAATATCTGGCGTTTTCCGTATATAGTGGGCGAAAATGGAGGCGGAGCATTCCTGATCCCCTACATCATAGCAGTTTTCCTCTTCGGCATGCCTCTGATGATGCTTGAGTTCGCCATGGGACGGCATTTTCAGTCCTCGGTGGTGCCGGCGTTCAGTAGAATAAGGAAGAGATTCAGAGTCGCAGGCTTCTTCATCGTCCTTGGCATGGGTATGATACTGAGCTATTATCTGGTAATTACCGGCTGGGTGCTTGCCTATTCCCTCTTCTTTATCTCCGGCATCTCCGTGCCGTTCGCTGCGTTCACCGCTTCGTATTATCCGCTGCTCTTCTTTTTGATCTCAGGCGGAATAACCTTCTTTGTGGTCATGGCAGGCGTCCGGCAGGGAATTGAAAGACTGGCAAAATTGCTTATCCCGCTTTTGTTCGGCATGCTGCTTCTCCTGCTTGCGTATTCCATCTCGCTGCCAGGTGCCGTGCAGGGACTAGAATATTATCTCACCCCGGACTTCGAACGACTTGCTGACCCCCTGGTATGGACAGCTGCATTTGGCCAGGCATTCTTCTCCCTGAGCGTGGGATTTGGTATCCTGCTCACCTACGGCAGCTATATGCGGGATGAGAAGATTGCCAAAAGCGCAGGGATCATAACCGTCTCTGACTTGCTTGTCGCAATCCTCGCAGGGGTCATGATATTCCCCCTGGTCTTCTCGTTCGGTCTCGACCCTGCAGCCGGAGTGCAGCTTGCCCTTGTTGCCCTGCCGCTCATATTCCAGGAAATACCTCTGGGGATCTTCTTGGGCGCAGTCTTCTTTTTACTCCTTTTCTTTGCCGCACTAACCTCTGCGGTTTCCATGCTCGAAGTGCCGGTCGCAACCCTTATTGATTATTATGGCTTCGAGAGGAAAAAGGCAGCCGCACTCGCTTCACTACTCATCATTCTTGCTGGGCTTCCCTCAGCCTTAAGCTACACCGCCCTTAAATTACAACTCTTCGGTACGCCGCTTCTCGACCTGAATGATTTTGCATTCGGCACTATTGGTCTCATCGTAGCAGGACTGATCTTGAGCATAACCGCAGGATGGTTTCTTGATCACAGGATCATATTCAAGGAAATCGGAGGCAGCAGCAAGATGCAGAAACTGTTTATACGAATCATAAAGTTTTTCATACCGGTCATACTTTTCATTAACCTTCTGGTAAGGCTGATCACTCCTGGTTAATCCTGGTAAATTATGCACCACCACCCCCCCCAGAACATAAACTATTTATATAATCAAATCGGTAAACAAAATAGCTTCTAAACGAGGTGTAAAATTGCTCAAACCCGTAGTCTTAGAGAAGATAGAGAAAATAAAGCCGGTGGATATCGTCGTCGGAATATCCGCGAGGAATGTGGACACCACGATCGTGCACGTGATGAATGTGGCGGCCATGGGCCTCCTGGAGTTTTTGTCAGACTATAAGGGACTTGTGGTGGTATCCAATGGCTTTTCGACCGATAGGACCGCTGAACTCGCGGAACTGTTCGAGCTCCCGAGAAAGGTGTCCAAAATAGTCACCGAAGAGGTAGGTGAGCTGGGAAAGGGAAGTGCTATCAGAACGGTTTTCGAGGTAGCCAAGCATGCTGAAGCCGATACGGTAATCCTCCTGGATGGAGACCTGCTGAGTGTACGCCCGCAGTGGATCGAACACCTGGGGCAGCCGCCCATATATGGGACTGCGGACCTTGTCGTGCCTTACTATGTCCGATACAAGTATGACGGTATTATCACCAACAACCTCGCCTACCCACTGACGAGGGCACTGTACGGCGTCCATCTCAGGCAGCCGATTGGTGGTGACTACGGCGTCTCCGCCGAGTTTTCAAGCCGGCTTTTGGATCATCCCCTTTTCCCTTCTCACTTTGGCATCGATATCTTTATGACGACGGTTGCGGCTGCTGAGGAGGTCGGTATTCAGGAGGTTCTTCTTGGATTGAAATTGCACGAGTCCACCACGAAGTACATCGATCCGGGAACGCACCTCACCCCCATGTTCAGGGAGGTTGTCGGCACGATGCTGGACTTGATGATGTATTATGAGGATGTCTGGAAGAATGGCTCTGTCTATCGAAGAATAAGCAGGGTGAAAGCCAAGTACCATGGTCAAAAACCAACCCCAATAGCAGTGGATATCGGGAAAGTGGATACGATGTTCAAACAGGGATACAAGGACTTTAAGCAGATAATATCGGCGAGTATAGCAGAAGATCTTTTTAAAGAGCTGGAAAAGGCAGCTCAAAAAGAGCCCGTGGATCTCCCACCTGAGTTGTGGGCAAGGATCGTGTACCATATGGCAGCCGCGTATAAGAGAAATGGAGAGAAAAGAACCAATATCCTTGACGCTTTAAGGATACTCTGGTTAGGGCGGTTCACGAGCTATGTAACTGCTACCAGGGATATGGGAACAATAGAAGCAGAGCGGGAGATAGAGAGACAGGCGCAGATCTTCGAGCAGGAACGAGATTATTTAATCTCCATCTATTAAATAGGGGAAAGGAGTATACCAATCAAATTCAGGAGGTGGAAGGAATGGCGGAAGAAATCGCAGGGAACACAAAACAAAGAAGGTGTATGAGGCGATGGCGGCGATAGGTGCACGGGGAGAGGAAAAGGCGAAGAATATGGAAGATATCGTACGGGAAGCAAATATCCCGAAGGGTGCGGTAGCGAACAGCGTAAACGAGTTGATAAGGAAGAAACTGGTGAAGAGGAAAGCGGGAGAAAAAACCGCGCGATACTACCTGATTAAATGATCCGGGAGAGGTTAAAATGGAGAAGAGGTTATATTATCTCCCCGGCTATTATGACCTTGCGTTTTCTTATGATATCTCCGGGGAGATAACATTTTTTACCGAGTGTTTCAAGAGATACGCTGACTTTGACGTGAGACGAATTTTAGAGCCTGCTTGTGGCAGTGGACGGCTCTTGATACCATTGGCGCGGTGCGGCTATTACGTCGTCGGCTATGATATAAGTGAGGAGATGGTTGCTTACACGAGGGATAAGATAGAGAAGGCGGGTTTATCACCGAGCGCTGAGGTGGTTCTCGGCGATATGAGGAGAGCGAGATTCAAAGATACCTTCGATGCCGCACTCAATCTCTTGAATACCATTGGGTATCTCATCGCTGATGATGACATCCTGAATCATTTCAAGGCGATGGCTTATTCGCTTCGAACGGGTGGGCTCTACATTGTGGAACTCTCCTGTGCCAATGAGCATCAACAAATTGATGAAACGCCTGATGATACCTGGGTTGCGGAGCAAGAGGGCATTACAATTCAAACGACGTGGCGTACCGAGAGGTATGAGAGAGCCGAGAAGAGGAAGCACAATATCTGCACGATGAGGATAGAAGATGAAAAAACGAGCACGAGGTTTATGTTTATAGAACCACACATCATGAGGCTCTGGTTCTTTGAAGACTTTAAACGATTGAGTGGAGCGGGCGGATTTGTGCTTAAGGCGATCTATAATCAGAACTTTGAACTCGTCCCGCTCGAGTCACCCATCTGTGGCGAGCTGGGTAATCTTTACTTCATTCTGAAGAAGGAATAAAGATGATTATCGATTATGATCGCACTACTCACGCTCTTTTCAGTCTTTATACTGATTGCGATACGGAAGATAGGCACTATCAGACTCCAGATATGGCAGATCATGCTCTTTGGCGCGCTCACCGTCCTGCTAACAGGGCAGATTTCACCACTCGATGCGGTGCAATCGATAAACGTTGAGGTCATTTTATTTCTATTCGGCATGTTTGCCGTCGGCCAAGCATTAGAAGAGAGTGGATACTTAGCGCTGATATCGCATACCTTATTTGGGAAAGCAAAATCCGCAGACCAACTTGTCTTATCTCTGCTGTTTGGGTTCGGTATGCTCTCCGCACTGTTAATGAATGATACCATGGCGATTATCGGCACACCGATCGTTTTGCTCCTTGCGAAGCAGCATCGAATTGCTCCAAAACCATTGCTCCTGGCACTTGCGTTTGCGATTACAATCGGCAGTGTTATGAGTCCAATAGGGAATCCGCAAAATTTACTGATCGCGATTACTCTTAAAAACCCATTCATTACGTTCTTTGAATATCTGGCGGTGCCCACGTTTATAAATCTATTCCTGGCGTTTCTTTTAGTGAAGATCTTCTATCGCGACGATTTGAGCGGGAAGAACCTCACCTTCGATCCTCCCGAGGTTGTAAAAGACCCCAAACTCGCCACCTTATGTAAAGTATCCCTATCTTTGATACTACTCTTGATTGGGGCAAAGATAGCGATGGCGTTTTTGAATGTTCCGGTTGATTTCAGGTTGACCTATATCGCGTTGATTGGAGCGTTACCCGTGCTCGTGAGCGGAAAACGGGCGAGAATAATTCGCACCATCGACTGGCACACGCTCATCTTCTTTGCCGCACTGTTCGTCTTAATGCAAAGTGTCTGGGACAGTGGATTTTTTCAAGCGCTCATGGTGGATCTCAATCTCAATATCACCTCAATTCCGGTAATCCTCGCGATAAGCGTGCTCCTCTCTCAGCTCATCTCCAATGTGCCACTGGTTGCCCTTTATCTCCCCCTCTTAATCCATGCAGGCGCGTCGACCACCGAGATGATGGCTCTGGCCGCGGGCAGCACAATCGCAGGGAACATGCTCATCTTAGGCGCCGCATCGAATGTCATCATCATTCAAAATGCGGAGAAGAGAGGAGAAACATTGACCTTTGTAGATTTTGCAACGATAGGTATCCCGCTCACGATTAGTAATACCATGGTCTATTATTTATTACTAATAATTAAATTAATATAATCTAGAAATCTATTATATAATCAAACGTAATAATAAGGGATAATGAAGCGTAGTAGGGCGGCGAGGGAAGAGAAGCGTAACAGGGAGGGGATAGAAGCGAAGCATAGGATGGAGGCGATAGACCATGAGTCACGCCTGCATTTATTGCTGATATAGCAAAGGAAAGGGAGAGAGGAGAATACATGGGGATATACAACCAGGCATGGTATGCCGGGTGGGCAACAGGTCCTTTCTTAGGCGGTTTTTTGGCTGATTCCATTGGCTTCAGGCTTTCATACCTCATTTGTTCAATTGTGCTCCTGATAGGGCTATTTCTCGTGGTGGCATGTATAAGAGAAGAAAAGGAGGAAAGGAGGATAGTAAATGAAAGAGGGGGAGAAACTGGTCTTGAGAAGGAGCGAGTCCGGAAAAGGCGTGTACATGACTATACCGAAGACACGATTGATGTTAATAGCGAGTGAAGAAGATTTTAGAAAATTCTGTGATAACCAGCAAGTTTACATGCCGTTTGAAGTTGTGGATAGAGATACCCTATTCCATGAGATAAACATACGCATCGGTGGTTAATTAGGTTAATTGCCAGCCAGGAGAGGTATTGAACCCACGGAGAGCAATCGCACTTTTGAATATAAGCTTCTGAGGTGAGAAGGAAAAAACCGGTAAATATTTATGCTTTCAGGTTATAGATGTGTTGGAGCAAAAGAGGGTGAAGTGTAGAAATGCCAAAAGAAGTTGTTATTGTAGGTGGTGGCGTTGCTGGTGTATTTGTCTTGCGGAACTTACTGGCAACGAAGGATGAAGTGCCTGGAGGGATGCACTTTACACTTATCAAGCGAGAGAAAAGCGGCTGGGTCTCTACTTGTGGATTGCCATTTGCGTTGCGGGGATGGTATGAGATCGATAGGACCGAGATAAACAAGCCGCAGTTCTTCCTCGACCAGGGCGTGGATTTCAGAACCGAGAATGAGGTGACGAAACTCAATTTAGGAAAGAATTCCGTGGTCCTTAAGACCGGCGAGGAGATAACCTACGATTATCTCGTTATAGCGACGGGAAGAAAACAATCGGTGAAAGAGACGAAACTTGACGGAGTTTTTACGTTTAATAATGAGGAGGATGCGTGTAAGATTGAGGATGCTCTGAATACCCGGGAAGTGAAAACCGCGTTTATTCGCGGTCGTGGGATTATAGGGTTGCAATCGGCAGCTGCTTTTGCCGAGCGGGGAATCAAGACAACGGTTCTTGGTGGACCACCTTCGTTGCTGCCTTCGAGCTTGGATCCTGATATGGGCGCGATTATCAAGGAACGAATGGAGAAAGCGGGGCTGCGATTTATTCTTGATAGAAGAGAGATAACCGCGATAAGAGGAAAAGAGGGGTGGGTGAAATCGGTGGTGATAGGAGAAAAGGAAGAGAAAGAGGAAATCCCTGCTGATATCGTGATCATTGGCAAATGGATGGTCCCTGAAACAGACCTCGCTAAGGATTCTGGAATAGATATCGGGGAAACAGGCGGAATCGTTACTGACCGAGCGATGCATGTGGAGAAAGGAAGACGTTCTTTGAACACTGTGTATGCGGTTGGTGATTGCACGGAGGTTGTTGATGGCATCTCCCATCGCCCGAAACTGAATCAACTCGCATCTACTGCGGTCGCCCAGGCAAGGGTCATAGCCGATAACATATTGAGCGATATCACAGGCCAGCCAGGTTTATATTCCTCGTACGAACCTTGTATAAGTCCAAGCGTAGCGGATATCGGCGGCGGTCTCGTGATGGGATCGGTGGGTGTTACCACGAACGCAGCAAACCATGCAGGAATAAAAACGATCAGCGGGAAAGCAACAAAACTCATAAAGGCCCGATATTTCCCTGGTGCGACATCGCTGACCATGAAATTGATCTTCGATGCATTTACAAAGAGATTAATTGGCGCGCAGATGGTCGGCGAAGCCACCATTGCTGAACGGGTCAATGAGTTCGCAGTAGCTATTCGTGCAGGCATGACCGCTGCAGAGCTGAGGAATATGGAACGGTGCTTTGACCCTTCCCTTGCGCAACTGGAAGACGTAACGATAGATGCAGCAAAAAATGCCCTTGAGAGCACCTGAGTGGGTTTTCCTCACTCACTTTTTCTTTTTTATTCTTCTTCAGTGGCTCTTTCGAGCTTTTGAAGACATTAGTATAGTGCATGCGGTATCCGTGGAATAAACAAAGTCAGAAATTCTTCCCCGAGGATACGAATATCTTAGCACTGGTGAACCTACAAAATATCTTCGATCAGCCGCTTCGCCCACTTCAACTTCTTCCTTTTTCGCTCACTTACCTGCTCATCCTCGAACTCAAACCCGAGGAGTTCTATGCTCAGCGCGCCAAATTCCTTCGCCAAAAAGACACACCGGTCGCCATCGGTGAACCCCCCAAAATTATGCACGTTCGGGAGCGGCTCGCTCTGCGTTGTGCAGAGCACATGCTCATTTAATGCGGGCAGCACCTTCCTCAGCATCGCTATATTGTCACCGTGCGCATGCACCACAACTAGTGAGCCAAGCCGGTTTGCGGTAATTATATCAGCAACGATTCCGTCAAGGTCGGTACACACGATGTCAGGTAGTATGCCAGTGCGGAGAAGAACCGAGGTGGCGCCATCCGCAGCGATCACGACATAGGTATGCGAAACGGGGAAGAGATCAAACTCCTTCTCCTTCTCCCTTATATCGCGTTCCAAACAGGGCGCATTGCCACAAATCAGTACCCTTTTACCCCTTATTAACTCCTCCACTTCCTCTTTAACGGTTTTCTCCCCCTTTCTTCGTTTATACGCGAGGAGCTCAGAAGCCACTCTCGCCGCTTCATCGTCTCTTTTTCTATTAAATCCAAAATCTTTCACTATTTCCTCGTATATCGGCTCCCAATCGTTATACCTCATAGCAACCGTTCTTTTTAAAGAGAAAGGGTAATAAACCAAAAAGTTTTTCTTCCCCTAATTTAAACAGTATAAAAATATCGATATGCAGAAGAGAGATAAGATAGATGAGCGCCGAGGTAAGTAAACCCGGACGAAAGCCGAAAGAGAAAGTGCTCCAGGTAATTTTAGGTTGTGGAAGGACGGGCTATGCAGTAGCAAAGGAGTTGAAGGGGCAAGGGTTAGATGTGGTCATCGTGGATATCGATGAGAAGAAGGTGGAGTTGCTCAAAGAGGAGGGCTTCATTGCTTTCATCGGTGACATCACCGACCCCGGCGTAATCAGTAAGATAGTAAGCGAAGGCGAGCCAGAAACGGTTTTTATCCTGAGCAACGATAGTGAAGTGAATACGCACGTCGTGAAAAACGTACGAGAGATCTTGCCACATGCTCATCTCGTCGTGCGCGCGATCGATCCCGCGGATAAAGAAGACCTGCGGGGGTTAAACGTTGACATAGTTCTGTCCATCCCGGATATGACCGCGAGAACGGTGATAGGGCATCTGGAGAGAGTGAAGTCGCTGACAAAAGCGAAGAAATTGACTTCGATTCTCGAGGAAATAAAGGAGAGTGAGAAGGGGAAGTTAGGTATCGTGATTCATGACAGCCCGGATTCAGATGCAATAGCCTCTGCTCTTGCGCTCAAACAGATAGCAAGGCACGTAGATGTTCCTGCAGATATCCTCTATCGAGGAGATATCGGGCATCAGGCGAATCGCGCTTTCGTCAACATCTTAGGAATAGCGATGAGGAGAATAGAGCACGAGGAGGATTTAAAGGAATATGATAAGTTGGCACTTATCGATGCGACCGTTCCCGGTGCAAACAATCCGTTGCCGCCTGAAAGTAAGGTGAACATCGTCATAGACCACCATGTCGCGAATAATAAGAAGAAAGTAGATGTTGATTTCTCTGATGTCCGAACAGATGATGGTGCAACTTCAACGACGATGACGCGATATCTGCGGGATTTGGATATACCGGTAGATAAGGAGTTGGCAACCGCTCTTTTGCATGGGATAAGAACGGATACCGGTAGCTTTAAGCGTGAGACACATCCATCCGATTTTTTCGCCGCCGCTTTTCTCCATTTAAAGGCGGATAAAGATCTTTTAGAGCAAATCGAGACCCCGCCCATGTCAACCGAGATGCTGAACGTGGTAGGTGAAGCGATAGCGCACAAACGGATAAAAGGGAGCTATTTAATCACCAATGTAGGAGTTGTGGCGAATCGGGATGCGATACCACAAGCTGCGGATTATTTGCTCAACCTGGAAGGGATCTCAACGGTTGTGGTGATAGGTCTCTACGAGGATAAGATAGTCATTTCAGGGAGGAGCAAGGATATCCGGGTGAATATAGGAGATGCGTTCGCCAGAGCATTTGGAGGGATAGGCTCCGCGGGTGGGCACGCTACGATGGCGGCAGCACAGATACCACTTGGTATCTTCAGTGGGCTCAAGGATAAAGATGCGATTATGCAACTCGTGGATGATGCGGTATCAAGACGATTCCTGGCGGTTTTACAGGAGGAAAAGAGCGAATAAAAACTTTTTTGCTTCGCAATCGTGGGCTCCGCCCACATCCCCGCAAGCCCTGAAAGGGCTTACTTTACTAAAAAATGCTTACGCAGAAGACTTTTTAAAAAAAGTCTTATCAAAAATATTTTTTGTTATTTTGCCTTTTGCCTTTTGCAATTTGCATTTTTTAGATCTTCACCATCTGCGCGTGGGGTATGCCAGCCACGAAAATTACATTTACTTCTTCGATGAAATGGTTGTCTAAAGCGCATTTTATTGCCCGTTTACCTACTAAATTCGCTATGGTCGCACGTTTCAGAGAACGTACCGCTTCTCTTTCGGTTGCCTCTTCACCTTTATAAAATCGTTCCGTGATTTGAAGAATAAGCCCCCCTTCCTCATACCTTTTCCCCACCAACTCCTGGTCGCACACGGCTACCAGCAACCCAGAACCGTAGTTATATTCCTTTATATATAGTTTTCTTTGCTCGCCCACAATAAAGAAGATTATTTTTAAATTAAAAGTTAATAATGTCCAAGTTGGTATAGCATTTGAGAGAACCGGGCGAAAGGGAAAAGGGCTCGTAGCTTAGCATGGTCGGAGCGCTCGGCTGATAACCGAGAGGTCCGGAGTTCAAATCTCCGCGGGCCCATCAACAAACTTTTAGAAAAAGTTTGATCAAAAGTATTCATAAAAACTTAAAAAGGGGGTTTTAAAAAGAAGGGAAAGGAAAATGGGAATCGAGACGAGGGTGATTTTAATCTCACCGGATTCTAAGATAACGCCGGGGCAGATGAAGAGTAAGATTCTGGCCATGATCAGCGAAGATACAAGCATGGAGGGCATCAGGGTAAAAGAGACCTGTTTTGGTGCGTTGTTAGAAGGGGAGGAGAAGAAAATGAGAGAGATAATAGAGGAGGTCAGGAAGATGGATAAGAATGGCATCTTTTCAAAACCGCGAGGGTTTCCAATCGGTGACGCACGAATATGTAGAGCGACGAGGAGAGGAGGACCCAGACCTGGGTTTCACCAGTTAGAACTTGAACATCTGTTACTGCCAAAGGTAAGGGACGCATTGAACAAAATAGAACGGGGGGAAGGAAAAATGTAATTGTTTAGCTGGACAATAAATCCCAAGCTCAAATACTACCAAATCCCAAGTAAATCCCAATTTCCAAATAAACCTTTTTGCAAGCAAAAAGCGTTACTAAAAAATCTTGTTTCTTTAGTCAAGTTTTCTTTTCTAAAGAAAAGTTGTTGGTAGTATTGG
>JACUTR010000037.1 GCA_014859735.1 Candidatus Methanophagales archaeon
TCATCACGGTGACCCAACTTTGTTTTTTCATCAAAAAATATTAAGCACAATAAGCTATAACTTTTTAAAGGACTGATATGACATACCTATTCATCGGAATAGGAAACGCAGGGGGAGCAATTTCCGATGCTTTACTGGACTATAAGGTGGTAAGGAGGGCAAAGCCAATTGTGCTCAAGACCAAGCCAGAAAGCGATAAGGGCGATAAAATTGAGGGACCCCTAAAGGAACTAAAAGGCGTTGATTTCGCTCTTTTATTCTCAAGTCTTAGTGAGAGCACTATAATCCCCCATATCGCAGAAATACTTGCCGGACGAAACATAAAAATAGTTCTCGTTGGCATTCTGCCGGCACATAGAAGGGAAAAAAGAGAGAAGCTCATACAAGCATATCATTCGATGGAAAAGCTCAAAGAGCAGGTAAACTCATTTATAATCGTTGATAACCAGCGGATAGCGCACCTTCCCAATTTCGAAGACTATTATCCGAGCTATAACCGGTATATTGCAGCGGGCATCGCTGATATTCTGACAGGAACATCACCACCGGGTTCACCATCTGACTCTGAGAGACAATTGTCCCTGCACCTCGATGAGGTGGTGAAGGGATTATCGTTCGATGATGAGCCGGGGTATGTGGCATTGTCAAGGGCCTCGGAGCTGACAAAGGGTTTATGGGGTTACATCTTCCCGTTTCTGAGGCACACCCCGCTCGATCTTGGAACACTTCTTCGTGTCTCGGTAGAGAAGTTCAGCGTTTCTGATGCACCGTTAGGCTGCGAGAAGAGCGTGTCCTTTCTTCAAGTCCCTCACTATTATGTCAGGAGCAGGGGTGTGGATAGAGAACAGGTAGAGGAGTTCATGCTCTCGTATTCGAAAGAGTTCCATCTGGCTGTAACCATCACAAAGCGGAATATAGCAGCGATAACCAATTTATTCACCTATACCTTTGACCAATTGGAACGATTACGTGAGATAAGGAGGCTTGCGCATGAGGGGGTATAGGATACTTATTCCGCTTGCTTTTGGAGCATTAATCGCTCTCGGCATCTTTATTCTTTTCAATACCGGGTCTGACCTCGCAATAACCATTATACTCTTGTTCATTCCTGCAATGATAGGGGTATCCTTTGTAGTGCGATACCTCGTTACGGTAAGGAAGAGAAGCATAAAGGAGAGGGTGATGGAGCGGGACGTTACGCGGATAGCAAATCGGTATGTAGAAGAAATGCGTATTTTACACGATTTCGAAGATAAATATGTGATAAGCGCAAAGGAATTCCGAGAAGAGTTAAGAAAGGTAAAAGAAGGGTTATTTGAGTTGGGATGCGAGGTAAATGGACGGATAAAGCTTGATAGAGCGAAACTCAGGAAAGTCGTTTTTGCCGATGTTGAATGGGTAGATAAGCTGTTCGGGGGTATAAAAGACAGACACGAGGTGGTTCTTTATTCCCGGATGATGGATAAATGCCGGGATTACTTAGACAGTCTAAAAGAGCTTGAACGTGCAGGGTATGAGAATATACGAGGTCAGATAGAGCAGATGGAATCAAAGATAAGAGCGGGAGAAAGTCTCGATGTGGATTCTCTTGAGTTATCCATGTTTATGAATGAAGTCACTTCGATCCTTGATGAAACGCTGCGAACCTGTTCGCGGGATGCGCATGGTTTAGAAGTGGAAGGGGGGGAGATAGCAAATGCAGACACTTCCAAAATCAGAACGGATATAAAAATCGTCGAGCATAGCATAGAGCACGGGAACTACGAAAATGCAGCAAAAGTATTGAAAAGTATGATTGAGCGATTGATAGCGTTACTGAAGGATGCGTTTGAACGGTATAAAGAAGCCACGCTTGAGCTGACAACGGTGGTCGGTGAACTAGCAACTGATGAAGAAGCTAAGAAGGAGGTGGAAGAGATAAGAAAAGGCATAGTCGAGTGTACCGTGCCCTCACAGATAGTAACGCTGCGTGGTTATGGTGATGCACTTCTCAGCACATCCATAACCATGCTGGGGACAGTTTATACCACGATATTCGAAATTGAGGATGAAATAGTGAAGGAGAATCCCTCAACTGAGGTCTATCCCGTGGAATATTGGGCACGAGAGAAGATGGTCGAGGTTGAGGAACTTAAGTCGATATCAGCTTCTGCTATAAAGGGATTTATTCAGAGATACCGCCGTTTCGCTTCCGATGCTCATTCGAGGTTGATATATGATTCTGAGAGGTTAAAAAGTATAAAAGGAAGGCAAAGTAATTAATATATCTAATAATAGTATCGATATATTATAATTATAGGAAGAGAGGTATTGGATATGGACCCCTTGAGTATAGGAATACTGATTGTTGCTCTATTGCTCATCGTAGAGGTAGTGGTGATGCTCTTAAAGTTAAAAGTGGACAAAATGCTGCTGCTTATGCCTCTCATCGGGGTGATATTCGCAGTTATCTCCTTTGCATTGAACGAATACCGGGAAGAGGTTCTTTCATCGTTATCCGGCTCTACTCCTTATATCGTGATATACGTTATACTGGCATTGGGAGTCATTTTTGGCTTATTCGGTGTTGCAGTATGGTTCAGAGGAGAAAAGGAAGCGAGAAAGCTTACTTCAGCCGTAAAGAGTATAGATAGCGCGATTACCGGGATTGAAAGCGATATACGGGGGAGCGGGATGGAGATCGAACATTTCGCGGAGGAGATGAGCTCTATCAAACGAAAAGTAGAAGATTACGAGACGAAAGAGAAGGGGGTATAAATATGAAAATCACAAATCCCAAACAGCAAATCCCAATTTCAAAATCAAAAATAAAAAGTTTGTTGAGCAATTACGGAGGTATGATGTCTGAGGTATGGAAAAGGGAGAAGATACGGTAAATAGGATTGTCATTGGAATTGGCGGGCAGGGGAGCTTTATCGTCAATAATATCCTGCGAATGCTGAAGTCCAAAACCGGGAAAGTGCCGAAGAATGAGGAGTTTTTGATTATAGATACTGACCAGGCATCTGCAAGCGCGTGCACCGAGGTAGAAGAGAGGAAGAAGATCATTCTCAGCAGACCTGATACGATTTTGATGAAGAACGCCAATAGATGGCTACCTGACCCCTATCTTTCGGCTGCCGGTGCTGGGTGTGGCCAACATCGTATATACGGGAGGGCGATGTATAATGTGCATCGAGAGCGAATATTCAGTGCGATCGGTGCAGCGGCATCGGAATTGAGAAACAGGACGGGAGGGAAGGACTTCTTTATCGTGATGGTGTGCGCGTTCGGCGGTGGAACGGGATCGAGCATGCTGCTCGACGTTGCAATAGACATCAGAGATTGGATATCTAAACAGTTTGGGTCTCAGCCGTTGATTTTTGGAATTGGCATTCTTCCTTCGAGCAAGGAATCAGCGCTTCCGACGGCTAATGCCCTTGGTGCGCTGAAAGAACTTCATTTCCTCATGTCCCATACTGAGGACATCATCATAGACGACAAGATTTATTCTAATCCATTCAAATTGTTCTTCCTTCTAGGAAGGGACCTTCAGGGGCTGAACCGGGATGAGGAATTGGAACGGGCGATACCAAGGTTCCTCCTCGACCTTGGGTTCCTTCCAGGTGGAACGGTGGAAACAAAGGGTAAGTGGCTCGACCTCAATGACCTTCAGAACAGAGCAAGAGGGTATGAAAACCGGTTTGATTCATTAGGTTACTACGAGTGCGTATTTCCTACTGAGAAATTATTTTTGTACTATGACATCGAGGATGAGATACCGGGGGTCAGGCACCGATTAGTTGAGATAGAGGCGAGAATATCGGATATAAGGGGCAAAATAGAATCGGAAAGGGGGGAATTGGAACGGTTTGAAGGGAGGATAAGGGATGTTCAGCGAGCAATTGAGAGCTACGAATCGGCAACCGGACTGTTCTATCATGCGAATGTGGCTGCAACCACGGATGCAAAGGCTAAGCTGGATAGGGCGAGGAAGAAATTATCCGGCTTGAAGGAGGAGGTCTTTGACCTTGAGATAAGGGCAAGCGATGCAGAAGAGGAGAAGAGGCTTACAGAGCGGAATTTAGAACGCCTTGAGGCGCTTAAGAACAAACTTCTCCGGGATATACTATCGCCGCTGAATACGAGGAGTTATCATCAGATCGAGTTATCTGAAGAGGAGATAAGGAGTTTAAAGAAGTTTAGGGAAGACCTCAAAACGCTCTCCTTCTTCGGGATCATGAAGAAACTCGGTCGAGAGGAGGAGTTCTTCAGGTGGACGCATTCACCGATTAATGAGGGCGATGTCATATTCAATCCGATGGTGAACTATCGGCATTCCATCGAGAGTACCATGGCATCACGATATATCGATATTCTCCACGATTACGGATTCCTCTCGTTGGATGCGCAGGGGAATGTGGTGAACGAGGAGGAGAAGTTTGGGCACTTCATCGCGGTATTGAGCACAAGGGCGGACAATTTTGATGATGCGAGGCTGGGAGGCGGAGCATTTAAGAGCATGGTGACGGAACGATTTGCAAAGGACGCAGACGTTTTGAAATTGGATACACCGGCACGTTCGCACAGCTTTGCCATCTACACGCTTATGATTGGACTTCAACCCTGGGCGCCCGGACCCGGGCTTCCGCCACGACTTCGTGAATTAGAATGGCTTGAAAAGGCATATACTGAAAGTGACTTCGTTAAGTTGCAGAGACATCATTCGCTCTTTTATGGAACACCCAAACCTTTCTCCGTAATCACGGAAATACCCTACTCACCGGGCGTAGAGGAGAAGAATAGAGATATGGTTACTAATTACTGGAAGGATTACGAGCTGTTAGAGAAGGAAGTGATATGGAATGACGTTCCTATCGTGCTTGCACAGTGCTTGAAGATGTTCGATGATTTGCTCACCGGCCTGGATATGGCAGAGGATATAAAAAATGTGCGGATCCCGGACCCGGAGAGCTACTCGATAGCGAATCTTACGATGCTGGTTCACGGACTTGAAAATGCAAGTAAAAGCATGGAGAACGTGAGAAGATGGACTAAAGAAGCAGAAAGAGGGTTTGTACTCCTGAAAAACGAGCTTGATGAATTGATATCCAAATTAAGAGGTATGGATGCCGGTGCACCTGCGGAAGCTAAAGCTGAGAAGATGCTGAGGATGATAGATGACGCTTCAAGAAATATGGAGATATTAATCGACAGGATTGATGACCTCTCGAACCGATTCAGTGGTGATATAAAAGCGGTTATTGAAAGATCGATGGTTTTTCTCGGCAAGATACCGTCTGAAGAGACCACCTCAAGCGTCATACGGCATATAACAAAGGCGGAATCAGAGATCTCGAAGATCAGAGAGGATAGTATGAAGGTAGCAAAGGGGATAAAAGGGATGGGCGGTCCACTTGCACTGATGTTATCCTCATTAAAAGAATTGAAGAAGATAACAGAATCGGGGGAATTGGAAGCTAAAATCGAGGTTAATAAAGAGAGGAAGGAGAAGATGAAGCGTGTAGAACTGCCTGACCTCTCAACCACGCTAAGGAGGGATGAAGAATGAGCTTGAAACGCTTATTGTGTATCTCATTCGTCGTTCTGGCATTCACCTCTTTGTTTTTATCCGTTATTGGGAATGCAGCAGTCCAGGATGTGCTCAGGCTCGATGAGGGCACCTCATATGTCCTCAATTTGGAGACGGGAAGTAAGCAGACGTACACTGAGTTTTTGAATAGCAAACAATTTGAAGGCCATAAGCTTGAATTCAACGTCTATGTACGTAAGACCGGAAATCCCATTCTGGATGATTATGTCCTGGAATTGCGGACAAACCTGGATAACCCGGAATGGAAGTTTGGTGATACCATTTATCATGGTGCAAGTGTGCTCGTATGGAAGGGAAAGGCGGAGCACGAAGCCCTGGTTCCAAAGATTATACTATCCGGAAATGTTCCAGCGCCGATACAAATAATAAGAGAGCCGGGGTTTGAGGCATACAAAGAGATAACAGGAATTGGCGAGAAGCCCGTAGAAGTCGTACTAACGGTTGGGACCACAAGAGATGGCACGACATTAGATACTTTTATCCAGAAGCTGGAGCCTTCGATGAAGTTCTTCGCGACGAATGAAGGGATTCAAGATGCAAAGAGCAAGGTAGAGAGCAATTTGGAAGAAGCACGGGATAAGATCGGCGGAACCAATTTAGAAGAGGATATACGGAGGTTATCTGAAGAAGGTCATCCAGGTTGGGCATCTCTGCTCTCGCAACATTATAAGGAGCTCAGTGTTATGGTTGAGCAGCCACCTCTTACCCTGTATGTCATTCTCTCGGTACTGTTGGGCTTGATAGTGGGTGCTGCCTTCATCTACGTGTATGTTTCGAGAGGCGCGGGTAAAGGGGTGGATGTGGGTCAGATTTCAACGGAGTTGAATGATACCTCGGGGAGATTAGAGGAGAAATCGAGTGCGATCAATGCACTCTCAACGAGGTTTGCGCGGAGTGAGGATGACGAGAAGAGGCGTGTTGCACGGGAGTTGATAAAGATACGGGCAAGTTTGAATGAGATCTCAAATGAGATAAGGACGATTGCGGATAAGATTAAGGGTCCACGCTAAACCTTCTGTATTTGCTTAGCGAACCACAAGATTACACAACACTTTTTCTTTTTTACAAAAAGAAAACCTGTGCTAAAAGAAAAACAAATATGTTCTTTTGGTAAAGCTTTTCTTTCTAAGAAAAGGTTTGTGTTAATCTCGTGGAATCTTGTGGTTTTTTCGCTCTTTTAGAAATCATGCGGAGGGGGAGATTCGAACTCCCGAACCCCTTCAGGATGAGGCCCTGAACCTCACGCCTTTGTCCTCTCGGCAACCTCCGCCTCACGTTTCCCTTTCTTTGTAATATAAGATTACGAGAGGTATGTTAAAGAAAAACCTTTTTTGCTTTGTAAAGAGATATTATTATGATCAAACCTATGAAACTACCCGATCGCGTAGCGGCTCTGAGGATGGACGTTCTTCGTCTGATCAAATTCTCAATTGTCGGCGTTATTGGTGCAGGAATTAACACCGGATTCCTCTGGGTCTTGACTGACGTTGCGGGGCTATTCTATCTCTTTTCAGCCGTTGTTGCAATTGAAATCGCGATACTCATGCAATTTCTCATGAATGACCGATGGACATTCAAGGAAACGAAGACCCAGCATATTGGACAATTCATTAGGCGCATCTTTAAAAGCAACGTATGGCGCTCGGGAGGATTAGCCGTCAATGTAGGTGTTCTTTACCTTTTAACCGAGTATATGGGCGTTTACTATCTTCTCTCAAACATCGTGGGGATTATTTGCGCGTTTCTATTGAATTATATCCTTGAAAGCCGATTAACATGGGGCATCAAGTAATCCGCAGTGCGAAAGTTTTATTTAAATCTATCGCATATTGTATAGAGAGACCATGGAGGAAGAAAGCTATACCGCAAATGATATACAGGTATTAAAAGACCTAACAGCGGTGAGAAAAAGGCCCTCAATGTATATCGGTGATACCAGCAGCAGAGGGCTCCATCATTTAGTCAATGAAGTGTTGGACAACAGTGTAGACGAGGCTCTCATAGGGTTTTGCACCGCTATTGAGGTGATAATCCACCCTGATAACTCGGTGACGGTAAATGATAATGGAAGAGGGATTCCCGTAGACCTTCATCGGGAATATAACCTCTCTGCAGTGGAAGTAGTGATGACGAAACTGCATGCGGGTGGTAAATTTGATCACAAGGTTTATAAAGTAGCTGGTGGGCTGCATGGCGTGGGGATTTCGGTGGTCAATGCACTTTCAGAGTGGCTGGAGGTAGAAGTGAGGAGGAATGGACATTGTTATTTCCAACGATACGAGCGTGGTCAGCCCGTATGTAATTTAAAGGAAGAGGAGTACGCAGGGGAGAATAACGGAGAGAGTGGGACGAAGATACGATTTAAACCGGACAGCGAGATTTTTGGGGCTTATGAATTTGACACCAATTTTTTAGCGAGTCGGCTGAGAGAGCTGGCCTTTTTGAATAAAGGGCTTTTGTTCCACTTAAAAGACGAACGAACCGGAGAAGGAGAAGAGAAGGAATTCCAGTATGAGGGTGGTATAGCTTCGTTCTTGGAATATCTCAACAGAGATAAGCGCGTGCTGCACAGAGCCATCCTGTTTGAAGAGGAGAAGGATGACGTGAAGGTGGAAATCGGAATACAGTATAACGACAGCTATGTGGAGAATATCTTCTCGTTTGTCAATAATGTGAAGACCATCGAGGGGGGTAAGCATCTCAGTGGATTCAAAGCTGCACTAACGAGGGCACTTAACGAGTACGGAAAAGCGAATAACCTGCTTAAAAAGGTGAGTTTGGATGGTGAGGATGTGAGAGAGGGACTCACGGCGGTGCTAAGCTTGAAGCTTCCGGAACCACAATTCGAGGGACAGACAAAGACAAAACTGGGCAATAGCGAAGTCAAGGGTATTGTTGAATCAATTGTGCGGGAACACCTCTGGGATTTCCTGGATGAGAATCCAACTGATGCGACTGCGATAATACAGAAAGTCGTGGATGCCGCAAGGGCGCGGGAAGCAGCACGACATGCTCGTGAAATCGTGAGGAAGAAGGACTTTATTACCGATTCACTGCCCGGGAAGCTTGCGGATTGCTCTGAGAGAGACCCTGCAAAAAGAGAGATTTATATCGTAGAAGGTGATTCCGCCGGTGGTTCTGCGAAGCAAGCACGGGATAAAAACTTTCAGGCTATTCTCCCGATAAGAGGTAAGATTTTGAATGTGGAGAAGGCACGGCTGGATAAGATCTTGAAGAGTAATGAGATCCGGACGCTTGTTACTGCTCTCGGCGCGGGAATAGGAGAGGATTTTGATTTGGAAAAGGTTCGCTATCACAGGGTAATCATCATGAGCGATGCAGACGTTGACGGTGCGCATATTCGAACGCTCTTGCTCACGTTCTTCTATCGTTACATGCAGGGATTAGTGAGCATGACCCACGTGTATATCGCGATGCCGCCGTTGTATATGGTGAAGAAGGGCAAAGAGACGAGGTATGCGTTCTCGGATAACGAATATGGAAAGATTTTGGAGGAGTTACAGGTGAAGGAAGGGGACGCCGGTGTGAAGATACAGCGATATAAAGGTTTAGGTGAGATGAATCCTGAGCAGTTATGGGAGACCACAATGAATCCGCTTACGAGATGCATAAAGCGCGTGACCTTAGAGGATGCCGCAGAAGCGGACTGGCTATTTACCGTGCTGATGGGAGAAGAGGTCGAGCCCCGAAAGAATTTTATACAGGCTCACGCAAAGGACGTGATGATGTTGGACGTATAAAAATCACGGTACTCATTCTTTATCCTCAAGGTGCTAATCCCGGGAACATCAATCCTTCTCCTTCATCCAGTCCGAGCATCAGATTCATATTCTGTATCGCCTGACCAGAGCCACCTTTAACAAGGTTGTCTATGGTTGAAATCACCACTATCCGATCACCATCTTTCTCGATTTCAAATCTAATGTCGCAGAAGTTAGTACCCCTCACGGAGCTCAATGAGGGCATCCCCTTCCTGAGCCGTATGAATCTCTTACCCTCGTAAAACTGCCGGTATATCGAGTCAAGTTCTTCGTACGTCTTTAATTCACCTTCATTCAAGAAGACGTGCGCAGTAGTGAGTATGCCTCTTATGGACGGAATAACATGCGGCGTGAAGCTTATGGGCACAGGCAACTCCCTTCTCATCTCAGCTACGTGCCTGTGCGTCGTTACTTCGTATGGGATAATATTCTCAGCGAGGTTAGGGAAATGAGATACCTCTGAAGGCTCTACTCCGCCTCCTGATATGCCTGATTTCGAATCGAATATTACCTGCTTTACTAATCCTTCGTTCACCAGCGGCGCGACTGCAAGTATCGCCCCCGTGGGATAGCATCCGGGATTTGCCACTAAGGCGGCATCTGCTACCTCGGGATGCAATTCGGTCAGTCCATAGACCGCATCTCGCTCTTCTCGGTCTGTATGTTCTCGCTTGTATACCCGTTCGTATTCTTCTCTTTTCAGCCGATAATCTGCACTCAGGTCTATTACCCTCGTTCCTCTCTCCATTAACTCAGGCACGTACTTCATTGCACTGCCATGAGGAACCGCAGCAAATACAATATCGCTTCTATCCGCTATCTCTTTGGTATCAACGTCTTCATATTCGAGTTCGATAAAGGGGAACAGGTGAGGATTCACATCGCTTACCTTCTTTCCTTTGTGTCTTCTGGACGTTACAACGGATATCTTTACCTTTGGATGCATCAAAAGCAATCGTATTAACTCGAGACCCGTGTATCCCGTTCCGCCTATAATCCCTGCTTCTATCATGGTGGGTCGAATTAATTTGAACTTCAGAAGAAATAATAGTTACTTATCTTGTCATTAGAGCGAGCGCATCTTACCTTTTCTGACACGTCCATTAATAGTGATCTAACTAAAACGGGTAGAGAGAATTCTGGCTATGTGGTCGGGATAGTGCTTGGTTTTTACTTTGGAACAAAAATTGCGGAGAGAATAAAAGGATTCCAAGGGAACCATTGAAGGTACGACGAATCTATACTGATCTAAGCTGCTTTATAATTATTCCTGATACGTTCAGGTAATTTTTCGCAATTAAACTTCAAAAGATTCAAATCTTCCCTCAATTTTCCCCCTCGCTGTTGCCCTTCTTGCATCTTGACTCTCCTTTCCACCCTCACTTCTTACGATAGCCGCGGCTAAGAGTGACAGAAAAAGATTTGATTGCTTCATATTTTTTAATAAAAGAATATATATAATAAAATGAGATAGTGGGAATTAAAGGAGGGAAGCAAGAAATGGAGAAGGAATATAAGTGCAGGTATTGTAGCGAAGTATTTGGGAAGCCATTACTATTGGCTCAGCATGTCAGGTCAAAACATAAAAGAGCAAAGACAAGAGAGAAGCGAGGGGCTGAGAAGGAAAAACAGGCAGAACAGATTAACAAAACGATTGAAGCCATAGGTATCCTGAAAGGGTTACAGGTATCGCCCAATCTGAGTGCAGAGGAGAAGAAAATCTTAGGCGACGTGCTGATGCGGATAGAGGAGCTCTTGGCATATAGCCAAAAGAGCTGAGAGAGGGGTCTCAAGCGATAGAAGAAAGATCCTGTCGTAAATCAGGATCAGAAACGTAGTTTATAAGATAGATAAGAGAGGTGCGTCGAGCTTGGCTCACGTAGTACTACTGATAGGCTGGGCTACCTTAACGATATAACGATACAGAAAAATTTTTAAATTCTGTTTCATTTCATTTCATTCTTTTAATATAATTGATCAACCCACCGCTTTGCAATAGCCGCTGCATGAATTCTGGTAATGGTGTGAATTGATATTCCGCTCTTTTTGTATGATTCGTTATTACCCCATCCTCGAACCGTATTTCAATTTCATCCCCTTCTTCTATCCTGTCGGAGACGTCAGCTTCGATCAAGGGCAGCCCGATATTTATGGAATTCCTGAAGAAGATTCGTGCAAAACTCTTTGCAATCACGCACCGTACACCTGCACCGAGTAATGCACGTGGTGCATGCTCCCTCGAACTGCCGCAGCCGAAATTCTCGCCCGCCACGATGATATCGCCTTGCTTCACTTCTTTTGCGAATTCTGGCCGCACCTTAGCGAACGCATGAGCTGCGAGCTTCTTCGCGTCTCCCGTCGTCAGATAGTCCGCAGGAATGATCTGATCGGTATCCACGTTGTCCCCAAACTTCCAGATTCTCATTACTTTACCAAACCAAAGAACCTTCTTCGATAAAGTTTACTGCTCCTTCTGATAACATCTTTTCTGGTAAATCCATGCGGCGATCCCCAATGCAGCGGCAATCACTGCTAATGCGAATGCCTGCGTGAACCCCATGAAGATGGGAGCGGTAAGCTGCATGCCCTCTATCCCGATACTGAATGAGCTTCTACCTATGAGGTACGGTACCTGTAACTGGAACGGGAGCCCGAGCATTCCCGGGAGCTGATTCACGAGCACACTGAGACTGAGCAACGTGGCAACAAACGCCACGACAAGCCATAACAGCTTCCTCGCACTGAACCGCACGAAGATATCTGCAATTGTAGCAGAGCGGTTGGAAACGGAGAGTATCGAGCCTGTAAGCAGGAGCACGCCGAGATACACAACGCCGAGTTTAAGACCGAGGATGAGCCACCAGACGAGTGGTGAGACGATCATTGTCTCGTCGAAGATGCTTACATCTATGCCAAACGGTGAGACTGCCATGATCATCGCTTCGGTACCGAGCCTGAATAACCACCAACTTCCCAGAAAGGGCAGCATAATAGTGAGGATACCGGCGATAATGCCCGGCCAGTTTACCCTGCGCCACAGATTCACGTTTATACTCTCTTCAGACATCAACCAGCACCTTCCGGTCCTAAATCCCCCAGCTTCACCTCTATTCCGCCGATGTCCAATGTCATCTCCATTTCCTCAAGCGTGAACGCTTCCGCCGATGGCCGAGTGGGTGGAGTTTGCACCTCCGAAAGCGAACCTTCCAACGTTACGCTCACGGAGCCCAGTGCAGGAATCGCTACCTCATCAGGCAGGTGTATAGCAACGGTACTCCCCTCCAGCTCGAATTCCGCAGTCAGTTCTTTTATCGTTACGGGCACGTTTAACGGCGAATGAAGCACTGCTTCGAGAACAACTTTGTCCTCCTCTTCAGAGAAGGTAAAATTGATGATTTCTAACGGTTCTTCAGTGGCATTCAGTTCGGAAGGCATGAAACTTTCCAATGCTTCTAATGGGTTCTCTCCAAGGATCGTGGCTTGCATGTCCCAATCGTGTGTTGCAAAGGCTGCCCCTACGCATGCAATGATTAAAATCGTTGGTATTAGGGAAATGACCACTTTTATGGTTTTTTCACTCATGGTTCGAGTGTAGTAGTCCTCTCAATTTAAATCTTTCGGTGGTCGTTCTGTTCTGTTCTGTTCTGGAGACCTTCTTTGCACCTGCAGCCGATCAGATAAAGGGGCTCAGTATTTTCCAGAAGAAGCCGATAGCACCATATTTGAGTTTATTAACGAATCCTACACCTTCGTAGGTTATTGCTCCGGTGTCTAAAGCAGCCTGGAATGCAGAAACCGGGTCTTCGGAATCCATTATACTGCGAACGGTGTTTTCGGTGGTATATGCCTTAATCGTTGGGTCTGAGATCTCGCCTCTTTCAAAGCTCATGATTTTTGCCTCGTTGTCAGTCGTAATGCCAAGGATGAGCACGGTCCCATCGTTCAGTGATATCTCAGCGTGTATCCTCTCATCGGCGATAGGGCCCTTTAGAAGGAAGGGAATTCGGTCGACATTTTGATTGTATATATCCACCAGTGGTTTTAGCTCTTCAAATAGATCTGATTCTCCGTTTATTCCAACTGCGGATGGAGCTATCCCTGCAAAGATCGCAATCACCAAAAAAGCTGCAAAGAATAGAGGTGTAACTTTTATTCTGTTCATAGTTTTCTCCTTCTCGGTTACGCTATTCTATCCTTTTTACCTTATTTAAAGCTTTTGTTTTAAAACCCTGTAGGGTCGGTTATCCGTCCGTTAAGTGCGGATGCTGCAACGACCGCGGGATTAGCCAGATAAACCTCGGAATCCTTGTGCCCCATCCTCCCGATAAAGTTTCGGTTCGTTGTGCTTATGCATCGTTCCCCTTGTGCGAGAACGCCCATGTGACCACCCAAACAGGCGCCACAGGTAGGACCACAGACAAAAGCTCCTGCTTCAAGGAAAATGGTGATTAGCCCTTCCTCTATCGCTTGCTGGAACACCTTCTCACTTGCGGGCACTACGATCATCCGCACTGCGGGATTTACCTTTCGACCTTTTAAGAGCTCCGCGGCAACCCGTAAATCCTCGATTCTGCCATTGGTGCACGAGCCGAGATACGCCTGGTCAATAAGAACGTCTAATTCGCTTGCAGGTACGGTATTATCAGGCGAAAAGGGTTTCGCAACCGTTGGCACTATCGCCGCTGCATCATATTCAACTACCTCCTCGTAGTCCTCTTCATTACCATCGGCATAAACCGCTCTGTACTCTCCTCTGACACGCCCGCGCAGGAAATCGAAGACCTTCTCGTCAGGCGGAATAATTCCTGCCTTAGCTCCGGCTTCCACCGCCATGTTCGATATAGTTATCCTATCAGAAAGGCTCAGATTTTCTATCGCGGTCCCATAAAATTCCTGCGCTTTGTAGAGCGATCCAGACACGCCGATCTCGCCAATGATATGCAAAATGATATCTTTTCCCATTACGTATCTCCTCAACTCACCGTTGATTACAAACTTCTGCGTCTCCGGAACTTTGAACCATAATCGCCCGGTAGCCATTGCTGCAGCCGCCTCAGTCGAGCCGACACCGGTGGAAAAAGCTCCGAGTGCACCATACGAGCAGGTATGCGAATCTGCACCTATAATGAGCCTCCCGGGTGCAACAAATCCTTCTTCTATCATTACCTGGTGGCATATTCCCCCTCTCCCGATCTCATAATAATCTTCGATCTGGTATCTCCGCGCATAGCTCCGCAATGCTCTCGCTTGCTCCGCCGACTCGACATCCTTATTTGGAACATAATGGTCTTGTATCACGACCACCTTCTCCGTCCTCATCTCGTTCGCATTTCCAAGCTCCTGGAAGACTTCAAAAGCTGGCACGCCCGTGATATCATTCACCATAACGTAATCTACCTCGCACTCAACGATCTCCCCGGCATTCGCCGCCCTTCCTATTCCTGCTTTTTCACTCAGTATCTTTGCCGCTATCGTAGGCATCTCTTAACCCCTTTTCTTTTATTTTAGAAAAAGAAAAGCGTTTTCGGAAAAGAAAAGTTGTTTTGTTTATAAAATTTTCTTCCTTTCCTGATCTGAGAAGATTTTGCAGTGAACCGTGCGCAAATGTTACAATATTATCTTCCCTGCCAATCCGTTCACCACTTCCACGGGTATCTCGACTTCTCCTCCAGGTGCCGCATTCAGTGCTACCCAGGTGTTTAACGCGGTACAAATCGTTAATATCTTAGCCTCATCCTGTGTTCTTCCGGTTATCGCCTCGATGACCTCCTCTAAATTGACGATCCTTAGCTCGTACATGGTTTCGATCACGTTGAGAAGTGCTTTTGTCCGATCTTTAGCCTGTTCTGGTTCCATATATTCGTAGCTAATCTCCTCTTATCCTAATAAACTGCTTTTCTTTGAGAAGAACTTTTGGTGCGTGTACCCGCGTTTGATTTCAAAATATAATCCAATGAAATTCGATGCTCTTTTTACCATATCCGTGCAGCATTTCGCGCCAGCTCCCCGGCATCTTTTGCGTCTCGAAGCATCGTTTCATCCAACACCAGATAGGCGGCCCGTTTGTTGAAATATGGCGCCCCCTTCCGTGAAAATAGGGTTAGAATCTTTCCTCTCTGTCGCACGTCAACACCCTCGCACGGCTCATGGCTTCGTATCAACGTCTTCACGCCTACCGCACGAAAGACCGCATCGGTGATATCCTCACCAAACATCCTGCCTGCACCTCGCAGCGAACTAAAATAGCCCTTGCCCTCAATCGGGTCGCTCCAGAGTATCTCCTCAAAGGTGCTCGACGAGGGATGCGTTTCACGTGCATACGCAATGTCCTCAACAGAGGTAACCGTGGCAGACACTCCGCCGTGCACCATCAAATAGCTGCCTGTGACCACTACAGCATACGGTAAGTACTCCCAAAGTTCTCTTATGCGGTTGTACAACTCCTTCCCCCGAGCCCCGTATTTGCTCGTAAAGAAGAAGAGGAGGTCATGGGGCATGACCGGCATGTCCGGCGGGCCTTCATGATTACCTCTGAGCAGAATTAATTTTTCACCAATCCCCGCTAATGCCTTGAGTGTCAAAAGGAGATAGTAAACTTCAACACTTTCCTCGCCCCTATCGCCATAATCACCCAGAAAGATAATTCTATCCGCGGTTTCCACATCCGTATCCCTCACTATGTGAACAAGGCTTTCCAGATCACCGTGGATATCGCCTATAACGGCAACCTTCCCCACTGCCTGGGGAGCTATGCGAACCAATCCGCTCCCTGCTCGTAATCCGTTCTCGCGCTTTAACACCCCCCTTGCTTCATTAATCAGTGCTGAGAACTCCTCCACACGCGCCTCAAACGCCTTCTTCACCCACTCCTCAACGTCCGCATGCATAGTTATAATTT
>JACUTR010000126.1 GCA_014859735.1 Candidatus Methanophagales archaeon
TGCGGGGACGTGGGGCGGAGCCCCACACTCTGCGGGCTCCGCGGTAAACAAGTACCTCTTTCATTTTCTTTACTCCTCCTCCCGCTCTAAAAACCACTCCGTTCTTCGTATCGCTCAATAATGATCCTCTTGAACTCGTTCGGTCTTTCTCTAATCATATCCGCAGTTTCTTTATCCCCCAGATAGTCTATCCACGATGCTACCCAGTCTGCTTCATTCCCCGTGAGCAGGTCAATTCTGTCCTTTAGCTCTGATATGTTGTTTATAGCGATACAATCGGTGCCTCTGAACAGATAGTACGGGTTCTTCCCCGCAGGTGTAAGCAAGCTGATGGCAATCTCTGCTTTTCTCTGTTCCTCCATTTCCACTTCGTCTTCCCATTTCCTCATTATTGGATCCCATCTCCTTTTCTTTTTTTGTGCCATGTACTATCACCTCCTAATTCTTCAACCAGTATCATTGTGTATCTTTAATCTGTAACAAGTAACGGAATGATAACTATAGCAGCTCATCTCAAAATCTCCTCGTACACGCCCATCGTCATCCTCGCGATGTTATCCCATGAGAAACCCTCTGTAGTTCTTCTCCCATTCATGCCCATCCACCTCGCCTTTTGTAAATCGCGCAATAGGCTCTTTATCCCCCAGACAATTGAATTGGGATTGTCATATACCTTCAGCCCGTTGACATCGTGCCACACGTAATCGAACCCATTGTGCGTTACCACGATTGGCTTCCCAGCAGCCCATGCTTCCAGGGCAACGATTCCAAACGGCTCGTTCCTCGAAGGTATGCAGACCATATCACATGCCTTGTAGAAGTTTATGAGGTCGCCTTCCAGAACATACCCGAGGAATCTGCATGCATGCTGAACACCGAGCTGCCAGGCTCTATGCTCCAACCCTCGTCTCATGTAGCCGTCACCGATGAAGAAGAACTTCGCAGTGGGGAATTCGGCCAAAATCGAAGGGACTGCCTCTAAGAGCAAATCCGCCCCTTTCTGGACGACCATCCGCCCGACAAATAAACAGACGGGATCCCAGACCCCAACGTTATGCCATCTCTTCACGCTCCACGGGTCGATAAACCCGTTAAACTTCTGGAGCGAAATGCCATTCGGTATCAGTGCCAGTTTCCAGTCCTCGAAGTGGTAGATCCACTTCACCTCCTTCTTTATCGTTTCTGACGTGGTTATTATCTTATCCGCGACGAATCCGCCATACCATTCCAAGTTTCTTATGGTCCTTGATTGCCCTTCGTAAAACGTGTTCCCACATCGTCCATATTCGGTTGAGTGGAGCGTAAAAACCGTTCTCTTATTCCGGGCATTCCGTATCTCGGCGAGTGCATTTGCCGTCATCCAGTCGTGCCCATGGATGATATCAAAGGTGCCTGCTACGTTCTCAGTGTGGAAGAAGTGGTAAGCGAAGGAGCGGCACATGGTGTTCATCTCCGCTAAAAAATTGGGATTCAAATCAAAAGGGCAGCGGTGGTAATGCGCACCATCAATCACCTCGTAATGAATCTGCCCCTGCCCCATCCTCGTGAAGACGTGCACCTCATTTCCCATTCGTTGGAGCGCCGCAGCAAGCTCGGTGACATGTGATGCTACACCTCCAACCGCAACTGAGTGCAAGGATTCCCAACTAAAGAATGCTATTCTCATTTTTTTCTTTCCGCTTCCTCGTTGATTGTTAGAAGGAAGGCATCTACCTCGACGCTCAATTTCAAATCACTTATGCGCTCCTGTATCTTGCTGATCAATTTTCTTCTCGGGTCCCACCAGTGAACACCTGCAACTTCGGTTGCAAGTTTCTCGTCCCCGAGCACATCTCGTATCCACGCAGCGAAATCATTGCAGCACTCCCTGATATGGTACTCTATCGCCCTCTGGTCTATCTTCTTAAATATCTCCACGAACTCTTTCAGGTTATGAGCGACAAAACCGGTATGAGCGATTTTTCCTCCTTTGCGCATGTTGAAGTAAAATGCCTCCTCATCCGAGACGGAACGTAATAAATCTTCACTCTCACCGTTTCCCTCATGCTTTTCGTCTCCATTGAGTCTGACGAATCTTTTTATGGTAGAGTCCACGGTTGAGCTGTGCGGTATGGTGATATAGGGCCATATCTTCCCGTTAAGAACTTCAACGTCCTTTCCAAGTTCGCAGTGAGCACCAATAAGAGCATCCCTTATGCAGGCATTTTCTCCCGTTATGGTCCGTTCACCAATGAAACACTGCTCGAGATTTGAGTTTCTTCCTATGTAGACATCTTCGAATAAAACCGCATTAGGTCCTACCACACAGTTCTCTTCCACAACCGCATGATCACCTAGTACTGCGGGTCCTGTTATTCCTGAACGGTTAATCTCCACATCTTCTCCTATAACCACATCTCTCCTCGCCTTTTTCAACATCCAGTCCACCGCTTTCAGATACCCTGCAGGCTGACCCACATCCGCCCAGAAATCGGCTGCAGCTATCTCGTATCCGAACATCCTGCCTTTTTCCTTCGCATGGATCAGGTGGAAAAGATCTTTTGCAAAGTCAAAGGGTATTCCTTCAGGCACAAAGTCCATCGCCTTCGGGTCTAACACGTATATCCCCGTGCTCGCCAGATTGCTGAAACACTCCCGCTTATCAGGTTTCTCGTGGAATC